>CAIYPH010000208.1 GCA_903928045.1 uncultured Rhodospirillales bacterium | reverse complement strand
GGCGCGATTGTGCCGATTACCGTGGCGCTGCTGACGCTGCTGTTCGCCCTGCAATACAAGGGGACCGCCGGGATTGGCGCGGTGTTCGGTCCGATTCTGCTGCTGTGGTTCGTGGTGATCGCGGTGCTCGGGGCCGGGCAGATCCAGCTGCATCCAGAGGTTCTCGCTGCATTCAACCCCCTGCACGGGCTGCGTTTCCTGCGCCAGGCCGGTACGTTCGAGACGCTGCTGGTGTTGGGCGCGCTGATGCTGGTGGTGACCGGGGGGGAGGCGATGTATGCCGATCTCGGGCATTTCGGGGCGCGGCCGATCCGGCTTTCCTGGTTCCTGGTGGTGTATCCCGCGCTGCTGCTGAATTATCTCGGCCAGGGCGCCTATCTGCTGGGGGAGCGGCCGGTCGCCAACGATAATTTGTTCTTCAGCATGGTGCCGCCCTCCATGGTGATCCCGATGGTGGTGCTGGCGACCATGGCCACCGTGATTGCCTCACAGGCGCTGATTTCCGGCGCCTTCACGCTGGCCACCCAGGCGATCCGCCTCGGGCTGTTCCCGCGGTTGACGATCCGCCACACCCATCACGCCCATGCCGGCCAGGTCTATGTGCCGCTGATCAACTGGATGCTCTACGTTGGCTGCGTGTTGCTGGTGGTGTTGTTCGGTTCCTCGGCCAGTCTCGGGGCTGCCTATGGATTGGCGGTCGCCGGGGTGATGGTGATCACGTCGCTCGCGATGGTGCCGGTGGCCCGCCATGAATGGGGCTGGAAGACGCCCGTCATTGTGGTGGTGTGGGGCGCGATGACCATCATCAACGGCGTGTTCCTGCTCGCCAATACGCTGAAATTCATCGAGGGCGGCTTCGTGCCGCTCGGCATTGGCGCGGTGATTTTCGCGGTGATGCTGACCTGGCAGTGGGGCCGCAAGGCGACCGCCGCCGGGTATTCCGCCCGCCCGGCGATGACGATGGCCGAGCTGGTGGAGCTGCACCGCGCGAGCCCGAGTTTTGTCGAGCGGAACGCCCTGGTGATGGCGCCCAAGCCGGTGCGGGAGATGTCCGGCCGGGCGCCCGCGCTGATGCGGCTGCTGTGGGAGCGCCACGGGCTGCTGGCCCGCAACCTGCTGTTCGTCGAGGTGATCCATCGCAAGACGCCCTATATCCACGAGGACCGCTGCGGGGTCACCGTGTTTGACCGGGACCCCGCCCGCGGCAGCGTGATCGGGGTGGAGATCCGCTTTGGCTTCATGGAGGAGCCCAACGTGGAGCGGGCGCTGGAGGAACTCGCGCGGCATCGCGAGATCGACCTGCCGGCCGATCCGCATCGCTGGATCGTCCATGTCTCGCATGAGCATCTGCTGCCGGCTCGCTCCATGGGGTGGCTGGCGCGGCTGCGGCTGCGGCTGTTCGTGCTGCTGCGGCAAATGTCGCAGCCCAGCTACTATTATTATGGGCTTGGCGATGAGGTGCAGTTGTCGGCGGAGATTATGCCGGTGCGGGTGAGGTAGGAGGGAAGCGGTTCTTTTTTCAAAAAGAAGCGCCTCCTTGCAACCACCTGACTTCATCGCCCGTCAGTTGCACCCGCAACGCCCCGAGCGAACTCGCCAGTTCCGCCAGGCTTAGCGGCCCGATCAGCGGAAATGCCGGGAAATCCTGCGCCAGATTATAGGCCAGCGCGAGCCCGGCCACCGTCACTCCGCGCCGCTCCGCCAGCTCAATCGCACGCGCGCGGCGGGCGAGATTGGCAGGGCTGTGCCAGCAGCGCACCAACTCCGGGTCCGGCGGGCTGGCGACGATGGCGCGGTCGGTGAAGAAGCCGCGCGCCTGGCTTGACCAGGCGAACAAAGGTGTGGCGGTCCGCTTGAGCCAGGCGATCGAGGCCGCATCGCCGGCACTGCGGCAGCCCGCCCAGGGCGGGGCGACCATCTCGGCGAGGCTGAACTGGTTGGACAAAGCGGTGAATCCGGCCTTGCCCGTCCGCGCCGCATAGGCGTTGGCGGCGTCGATGCGCGCGGTGCTCCAGTTCGAGCCGCCAGAGCGGCGGATCCGCCCGGCGCGGACGTGCGGGTCAATCGCGTCCACCCACTCCGCCACCGGCACCGCCTCGTCATCGCGATGGAGGAAATAGATGTCCAGGCACTCCAGGCCCAGCGCCTCCAGGCTGGCTTCGAGCTGCGGCGCCACGCAGTCCGGCCGGCAATCCGGGGTGTGGCAGCCCTTGCCGATCACACTGACCCGCCCGGCGAGGCCCCGCGCGGCGAGCCACTGCCCGAGCACCGCATCGGCGCTTCCATATTCGAAGGCGGTATCGAACAACGTTCCGCCGGCGGCGTGGAAGGCATCGAGGATCGGCGCGGCCTGCTCATAGTCCTCGCGATCGGACATCCCCAGCGCAAGCTGCGACACGGGCCGCGGAATACCCGCGAGTTCAAGCTGCTTCATATCCGGTCTCCACTCACGCGATCATCCTATGGTTGCACCGGACGCGCCATCGCGCGAGGGTGCGCACGAAACGGAGGAGAGTCGCGCGATGAAGCAGGCATTGATCGTATGGGGCGGCTGGCCGGGCCATGAGCCGGAGCAATGCGCCGCCATCGTCGCGGACATGCTGCGCGAAGACGGGTTCGCCGTTCAGGTGGAGACCGACGTCGAGGTGTTCGGCAGCGCCGACCTCTCTGCGCTCAGCCTGATCGTGCCGATCGTCACCCAATCCACCATCACCCGCCCCGCGGTGAACGCGCTGATCGCCGCCGTGCAGGGCGGCGTCGGGCTCGGCGGCTTCCATGGCGGCATGGGCGATACGTTCCGCAACGAGGTCGGCTACCAGTTCATGGTCGGCGGCCAGTGGGTGGCGCATCCCGGCAACATCATCGACTACACCGTCAACATCACCCGCCCGGACGATCCGATCGTCGCCGGCATCGCCGATTTCCCGTATCGCTCCGAGCAGTACTACATGCATATCGACCCCAACAACGAAGTGCTCGCCACCACCACCTTCAGCGCCGAGCACGCGCCCTGGATCGACGGCCACACCATCCCGGTGGTGTGGAAGCGCAAGCACGGCGCCGGCCGGGTGTTCTACTCCTCGCTCGGTCACCAGGCCCACGAACTCGCGGTGCCGCAGATGCGCACCATCCTGCAACGCGGGCTGAACTGGGCCGCCCGATGAGCACGACCATCGGGAGCCCGCGCCCCTTCCGTATCGCGGTGCCGATGCCGGCAATCATCGACCTGCGCAACCGCCTCGCCGGCGCCCGCTGGCCCGATGAGGTCAACGATGACGCCTGGTCCTACGGCGCATCGCTGCAGTTCATGCGCGATCTCGCGGCCTATTGGCGCAAGCAGTTCGATTGGCGCGCCGTCGAGGCCCGGCTGAACGCGCTGCCGCAATTCACCCTGAAAATCGACGACACCAAAATCCATTTCGTCCACGCCAAGGGCAAGGGCCCGAAGCCCTTGCCGCTGGTGATCAGCCATGGCTGGCCCGGCTCCTTCGTGGAGATGGAGCGCATCATCCCGCTGCTGACCGACCCCGCCGCCCATGGTGGCGACGCGGCGGACGCGTTTGATGTCGTCGTCCCCTCGCTCCCCGGCTTCGGCTTCTCCGACCGCCCGACCGCGCCAGGCTGCGGCCCCAAGGCGATCGCCGCCATGTGGCAGCAGTTGATGACCGCGCTGGGCTATGACCGCTTCGGCGTGCAGGGAGGCGACTGGGGCTCGGCGATCTCCATCTGGCTCGCCCGCAACCACCCGGAGCGCGTGATCGGCGCCCATCTCAACTTCATGATCTCTTCCCTGCAACCCGCCGAAGGCGCCCCTCTTACCGAGGCGGAGCGCACCTATGTCGCCTCCGCGGTCAAATGGCGGGACAGCGAGGGCGGCTATTTCTCCATCCAGTCCACCAAGCCGCAAACCCTCGGCTACGGCCTCACCGACTCCCCCGTGGCGCTCGCCGCCTGGATCGCCGAGAAATTCCGCACCTGGTCCGACTGCAACGGCGATATCGCCACCGCCATCCCGATCGATGACCTGCTGGCCAACATCGCCATCTACTGGTTCACCGGCAACATCACCTCCTCCTTGCGCATCTATAAGGAGAACAAGGCCGTCCCGCTCCATTTCGCCCCCGGCGAACGCGTGACCCCCCCCGTCGGCTTCGCCCATTTCCCGAAGGAAATCCTCCACCCCCCCCGCAGCTATGTCGAGCGCGTGTTCGATATCCAGCGTTGGACCGACATGCCCAAGGGCGGCCATTTCGCGGCGATGGAACAACCCGCGCTGTTGGCCGAGGAAATCCGCGCCTTCTTCCGGCCGCTCCGATAATGGCCGTGCTCACCGGCATCCGCGCCTGCGTGTTCGACGCCTACGGCACGCTGTTCGATTTCGCCTCCGCGGCCGCCTCCTGCCGGGACGTGCTGGGCGAGCGCACCGCGGCGCTGACCACGCTGTGGCGCGACAAGCAGATCCAGTATTCCTGGCTGCGGACCATGCAAGGCCGCTACGTGCCGTTCCGCCAGGTCACCGCGGACGCGCTCGACTACGCGTTGCGGGCGATGCGGATCGACGATCCGGCGCTCCGCGCCCGCCTGCTCGCCCTCTACGACACGCTGGCGCCCTTCCCCGAAGTGCCCGCCGTGCTCGCCCGCCTCTCCGCCGCCGGCTATCGGCTGGCGATCCTCTCCAACGGTTCGCCCGACATGCTCGCCCCGCTGGTCGACCGCGACGGGCTGCGGGAACACCTGCGCGACGTGATTTCGGTCGAAGAGGTCGGCCAGTTCAAGACCGCCCCCGCCGTCTACCAGCGCGCCTGCGACCGTCTCGGCGTGGCGCCGGGCGAGGTGTGCTTCTTCTCATCCAACGGGTGGGACGCCTGGGCCGCCTCGGATTTCGGCTTTCGCGTCATCTGGTGCAACCGCTATGCGGCGCCGCGCGAAATCCTGCCCGGCAACCCGGATGCCGAGGTGGCGACGCTTGATGCGGCGCTTCAGCTCCTTGGCGCGACGTAGAAGTAAGCAAGCGGTTCTTTTTTGAAAAAAAGAACCAAAAAACTTTTATCCGTTTGCTTCACGCCCTCCAGGGAAACCGCGCAGCAAACGGAATAAAAAGTTTTTGCTTCTTTTTTCAAAAAGAAGCGCT
>CAIYPH010000207.1 GCA_903928045.1 uncultured Rhodospirillales bacterium | reverse complement strand
GCCAGTCGGCCTCGGTGGCCTGGGTCACGCGGGGGTCGGCGGCGCAGGCGAGCGCATCGCCGCGCACTGCGCAGCCCTTGTCGAGCAGCATGGTCACCAGCGGCGCCAGATGAGTCCCCGCCACGGCCTCATCGACCAGCAGGGTCTCCGCCGCGCCGCAAATGCCGGTGCGCCGCAGCTTGGAGTTCAGCACCAAGGACTTGGCCTTTTCGAGATCGGCGGCGCCGTCCACATAGACATGCACGATGCCCTCCAGATGGGCGAAGACGGGCACCCGCGCGTCTTCCTGCACGCGCTCCACCAGGCTCTTGCCGCCGCGCGGCACGATCACGTCCACATTGCCGCCGAGGCCCTTGAGCATCTCGCCCACAGCCGCCCGGTCGCGGGTCGGCACCAGCGAGATCGCCCCGTCCGGCAGGCCCGCGGTGCGCAGACCCTCAACGAGGCAAGCGTGGATGATGCGCGAGGAATGGAAACTGTCGGAGCCGCCGCGCAGGATGGCGGCGTTGCCCGCCTTGAGGCAGAGCGCGCCCGCATCCGCCGTCACATTGGGGCGGCTTTCGTAGATGACGCCGATGACGCCCAGCGGGGTCGCCACGCGCTCGATCTTGAGGCCGTTGGGCCGCTCGTAGGTGGCGAGCACCCGCCCCACGGGATCTGGCAGGGCCGCGATGTCCTCCAGGCCCTTCGCCATGGCCTCGACGCGGGCTTCGGTGAGCAGCAGTCGGTCAAGATTGGCCTTGCTGGCGTTGGCGGCGGCAGCCGCCTCCATGTCGCGGGCGTTGGCCTCCAGCACGTCCGTCACGGAGGTGCGCAGGAGGCCCGCCGCCACCATGAGGGCGGCGTTCTTGCGCTGGCGCGGGGCGAGGGCCAGCTGCCGTGCGGCGCGGCGCGCCTCGCGGCCGAGCTCCAGCATGGACTGCGCCACATCGCGCTTCTCACCGCCGCCTTCGATCACCCTGAACTTGTCCGCCATGGTCCTGAACCCGCCTTTTCACCGGCGCCACCTTACCCCATCCGCGCGCCCGCGTCACAGACCCTTCACAGCCATTTCGCCCGCTTGAAGCGCCAGTAGAGGGTGCAGCAGAGGATGAAGATGACCCCCAGCACGGTGTGATAGCCATATTGCAGTTCAAGCTCCGGCATATTCTTGAAATTCATCCCGTAGACACCGGCGATGGCGGTGGGCACGGCGAGGATGGCGGCCCAGGCCGCCAACTGGCGGGTGATGACGCCCTGCCTTTGCTGCTCCAGCAGGGTGCCGATTTCGAACACGGAGGTCAGCACATCGCGCAGGCCCGCGACCAGGCTCTCCGTGCGCCTGACATGATCGAGCACATCGTTGAAATAGGGCCGCACCTCATGGTCGATGCAGGGCAGGTCGAGGTTGACGAGCTTGCGCACCATCTCTGAAGTCGGCCCCAGCACCCGCTGAAACTTGATGAGCTGATGGCGCAGGGTGAAGAGCCGCGTCACCTCCTCGCGGTTGAGAAATTCATCCAGCGCCCGCCGCTCCATGGCCAGCACCTGATCCTCGATGGTCTCGACGATGGGCAGATAGCCGTCGACCCCGTGATCGAGAATGGCGTGCAGCACATAGTCGACCCCATGGGCCAGCAATCGGGGGGATGTCTCCAACTGGGCGCGCAGTTGC
>CAIYPH010000206.1 GCA_903928045.1 uncultured Rhodospirillales bacterium | reverse complement strand
GGTCTGCGGGCAGGCGTAGCCGCACCACACGCGGCCGACCAGCGAGGTGACCAGGAACAGGCTGACCGCGCCGAGGATGAGTGCGCCGGTGAGGTAGTAGATGTCCTGCGGCCAGAACTCGATGTTGAAGAAACGGAACCGCTCATGGCCGATATCGAGCAGGACCGCCTGATTTGGCTGCCCCGGCCCGCGGTCCCACCGCACCCATGGGAGCGTGTAGTAGACGGTCAGGCAGAACACCAGCACGGACCATTTGAAGGTCCGTGCCGGGCCATGGACCGAGCGCGGATAGACCCGCACCCGGTCGGCGTAAAGGCCGGTTTCGCTCAGCTTCAGCTCCTGCGCGGACCGCGGAGCGACTTTGCCGGACTTGGTCATGGGATGCTACTCGCCGCCTCCGAGCGCGTGGACGTAGAGTGCCAGGCTCTTGATCGTGCCGGTATCAAGCCGGGCATTCCAGTTCGGCATCACACCCTGGCGCGGATTGGTGACCTGGGCCACCACCGCCTCGCGCGTGTCGCCGTAGAGATGCACCGCGCTCTTGAGCGACGGGCCGCCCACCTCGCGCTTGCCCTCGCCCTTGTCGCCATGGCAGGCGACGCAGTTCTCGGCGAAGATCGCGGCGCCCTTGGCCGCGGCCGGGCCGGGTTGGGCCTTGCCGTAGAGCGTCATCACGTAATCCGCCACCGCGCCGACTTCCTCGGGCTTGAGGATGCCGTCGGCGCCGAATTTCGGCATCACGCTGACCCGCGCGTCCGGGTGCGCGCTGCGAATACCGTAGGTGATGGTCTGCTGGATGTCGGCGAGCTTGCCGCCCCAGATCCAGCTATCCGACGCGAGCGTCGGATAGCCCGGCCGGCCTTCGCCGCTCGCCCCGTGGCAGGGCTGGCAGTTGTTGGCGAACGCGATGCGCCCGGCGGTGGTCGCCACCGCCATCAGCTGCGGGTCCTTGCGGACCTGCTCGATCGGGGTTGCGTTGACGCGGTCGAGCACCTTGGCCCGCTGGGCCTCCAGCGCCTTGACGTCCTCGGTCACCGACACGCGGGTGGAGTAACCGAACAGGCCGTGGAAATACCCGTGCAGGGATGGCACCGAAGGGTAGACGACGCAGAAGCCGGCGCCCCACACCATCGTGGCGATGAACGTCCAGACCCACCATTTCGGCAGGGGGGTGTTCAGCTCCTTCAACCCGTCCCACTCATGGCCGGTGGTATCGCGGCCGGAGTAGATGTCCTTTTCAATCTTGGTCGGCATGCGCGTTTCTCCTCAGCGATCGTCGTCGAGCGGGATACGGGCGTCACGCTCGAAGCGTGGCCCGCGGCCTGGCCAGAAGACGGTCACCATCAGAAGCGAGAAGACGATCACCATCATCAGTACGGAGTAGATCCGGAATGACAGGATGGTGTTGAGAATATCCACCATGATGCGCCCCTATTGCTGCAATTTCGCGGGTGTGGCGCCGGCGAGGTCCGCCATGGTCCCGAGCACCTGGAGATAGGCCACCAGCGCATCGAGTTCGGTCGGCTCGCCCGGAGTGCCGGCGACCTGCACCGCCTTGGGGTAGCGCTTCTGCACCGCATCGAAGTCGGCCGCCGCGTCGGCCTGCGCCATCAGGTCCTTTTTCGCGTTGGCGATGGCCTCGTCGGTGTAGGGCACGCCGACCACGCGGCTGGCGCGCAGGTGTTTCTCGATCAGCGTTGTCTCAAGCGGCGTTTCGGCGAGGAAGGCGTATTTCGGCATCAGGCTTTCGGGAACCAGCGCCTGCGGGTTCACGAGATGGCCATAGTGCCAATCGTTGGAATACTTGCCGCCGACGCGCGCCAGGTCCGGCCCGATGCGCTTGCTGCCCCACTGGAACGGGTGGTCATACATGCTCTCGGCGGCCAGGCTGTAATGGCCGTAGCGCTCCACCTCGTCCTTGAGGGCACGGATCTGCTGGCTGTGGCAGAGGTAGCAACCCTCGCGGATGTAGATGTTGCGGCCCATGAGTTCGAGCGGGGTGTAGGGCCGGATGCCCGACACCTTCTCGATGGTGGTCTCGATGGTGAATGTCGGGATGATCTCGACGATGCCGCCGACCGAGATGCAGATCAAAGTCAGGACCAGCATCAGGACCGCGTTTTTCTCGATTGTTTCTTGACGGATGAACATGGCGATTAGCCTCCCGCCACGGCGCTGTCGCGCCGTTCAGTTGTTGAGCTGCAAACGGTCATGATCAGGTTGTAGACCATCAGGACCGCACCACTGACGAAGGCCACGCCACCGAGCGCGCGGATCACGTAGTAGGGGTGCACCGCGTTGACCGATTCAGAGAACGAGTACTGGAGGAACCCGAACTGGTCATAGGCGCGCCACATCAGGCCCTGCATGATGCCGGCGACCCACATCGAGGTGATGTAGAGCACGATCCCCAGGGTCGCGATCCAGAAGTGCCAGGACACCAGCTTGATCGAATACAGGCCGCTGCGCTTCCAGAGGATCGGCACCAGGTAGTAGATCGCGCCGAAGCAGATGAAGGCGACCCAGCCGAGCGCGCCGGAATGGACGTGGCCGATGGTCCAGTCGGTGTAGTGGCTCAGCGCGTTGACCGAGCGGATCGACATCACCGGGCCCTCGAAGGTCGACATGCCGTAGAAACCGACCGCGGTGACCGAGAAGCGGAGCGCGGGGTCGGTGCGCAGCTTGTCCCAGGCGCCCGAGAGGGTCATCAGGCCGTTGATCAT
>CAIYPH010000205.1 GCA_903928045.1 uncultured Rhodospirillales bacterium | reverse complement strand
CGTTACCTCGGCGGCGTGACCGGGAATCTTGATTTTGCGCCAAATCCGCGCGATGCGGCCCTGAGCGTCGATCAGGAATGTAGAGCGCTCCATACCCATGTATTTGCGGCCATACATCGATTTCTCGACCCAGGTGCCATAGGCCGCGGCGACGCTCGTGTCGGCATCCGAGGCCAGCGGGAAGGTGAGGCTGTATTTCGCCGCGAATTTCTCGATCGGCTTCATGCCGTCCGGCGAAACCCCGATCACCTCGAGCCCGGTCGCGCCGAGGGCGGGGAGGGCCTCCTGGAACGCACAGGCCTCCTGGGTGCAGCCGGGCGTATCGGCCTTGGGGTAGAAATACAGCACGAACGGCTTGCCCGCGTAGCCGGCCAGGCTGACGGTGCGGCCACCCGTGGCCGGCATCGAGAAGTCAGGCGCCGCGGCGCCCTCGGTCAGGTCAGTCATGCTTCGGGTGCTCCAATATAGCGAATGAAGGCGCCGCGCACGTCGCCGGCGATTGCATCGAAAGTGGCGATGAGTGCGGGCAAGTCAACCGCTGTGACCCCAGCTTCCCGCGCGGCACCAAGCAAGGCGGCGGCGGCGGCCTCCGAAAGCTTGGCACCCGGATTTCGGCCATAGAGAATGCGCAGCATCCCCTGGACGGTGCGCCATAGCTTGTCGGCACGCAGCAATGGCGCCGCCTCTGCGGCCGGCAGCAGCGCGCCGAGCGCGTCACGGGTGGCCGGCCCGGTCGCCTGGCCGGCAAGCAGTTGAAGGGTCTGGGCGATGAACTCAACCTCGATCTGCCCGCCGGCGCGCAGCTTCACATCCCATTGCCCGGTAGACGGAAGCTCACGAAGCAGCCGGCCACGCATCGAGGCCGCGTCGGCACGGATACGCGCGGGCTCACCGGCAGCGGCGATCGCCGCGCGGATGGCGCGCTCCACCTTCGCGCGCAACCGCGCCGGGCCGGCGACGACGCGGGCGCGGGTAAGGGCCATGCGTTCCCAGGTCCATGCCTCGGCGGCGTGGTAGCGCTCGAAGCCGCCGAGCGGCACCGCGACCGGCCCCTTGTTGCCGGATGGGCGCAACCGCATATCCACAGCGAACATCGGGCCATCCGCGTCCGGCGCGGTGAGGGCGGCGACATAGGCATGCACGGCGCGGATGAACCATTGGCTGGTCGGCAGCGGCCGGTCGCCGCGGCTTTCACTGACCCCCGACGGGTGGTCATAGATGAACATCAGGTCGAGGTCGGAGCCGGCCATCATTTCGCGCCCACCCGCCTTGCCGAGCAGCACGACCACCATGCCGCCGCCGCGAACCTGGCCGAAGCGGCGGGAAAAATCGTCCAGCACCAACGGCAAAAGGGCGGCGAGTGCCGCATCGGCGACCGCGGTGCGGGCGAGCCCGGCGGCATCAGCGTCAAGCCGGCCCTCGATCGTGCCGACGGAGATCGCGAAATCCTCCTCGCGCACGGTGGCGCGGATGATGGCGATGGCGTCCTCCAGCGTCCGCGCGTCGGCGAGGCGCGCGCGCAGCAGCCGATCGACGTTGGTCGCCGCCTCGGGTACCAGCAGCGCCTCCAGCGCCGCGGGCGTGCGGGCGAGGTGGTCGGCCAGCGAAGGGGCGGCGCCGAGAATCACCGCGACTCGGTCGATCAGCGCGGGATGGCGCTGGAACAAAGAGAGGATCTGCACGCCCGCCGTCAGGCGGCCGATGAATTCATCGAACCGCGCGAAGGCCGCATCCGGTTGCGCCTGACGCGCGAGCGCGGCCAGCAACTGCGGCAGCAGGTTGCGCATCATGTCCCGCGATCGCTGCGACCGCAGCGCACGCACCCGTCCGCCATTCCACGCCCGAACCGCGGCGATAACAGCCGTGGGCTTGCCGTATCCCATCGCCGCGATGGCCGCGACGGTTGCCTCCGGGAGGTCGATGCCGCTGAAATCGAGGATGGCGGCGCCATTTTCGGGGTCCGGAACCGCGCCGAACATGTCGGCATAGCGCGCCTGAACACGCTCGAGATGGCCCAGCAGCCGCCGGGCAAAGGCGGCGGCGTCGGGCTCCCCCATGAATATGGCGAAGCGCTCCAGCTCCTCGCGCTTCTCCGGCAGCGTGTGGGTCTGGCGGTCCGCGACCATTTGCAGGCGGTGCTCGACGCCGCGCAGATAGACATAGGCCGCGTCGAGTTCGGCGGCGCTGCGGCGCTTCACGTGTCCGGCGCGCACCAACAGGCGCAAAGCCTCGCGGGTCCTGAGCACCCGCAGCGCCGGGTCGCGGCCACCCCAGACCAGTTGCAGCGTCTGGGCGATGAACTCGATCTCGCGAATCCCACCGCCACCGAGCTTGACGTTGTGGCCAAGCACCCGGGCGACGGGGTCTGCGGCGGCGGCAAGCGCGGTACGCCTGTGCTCGTCGATCCGCCGCTTCATCGCATGGATGTCGGCGATGGCGGCGAAATCGAGATGGCGGCGCCATATGAAGGGCCGGATCTCCTGCAGGAATGCCATGCCAAGCATGATGTCACCGGCCAGGGGCCGCGCCTTGAGCATCGCGGCGCGCTCCCAGTTCTGCCCCATGCTCTCGTAGTAGGCGATGGCGGCGGGCAGCGCGATGCAGGGGGGCGTCGCGGCGGGATCGGGCCGCAGGCGCAGATCGGTGCGGAAAACGTAGCCGTCGGCGTCGCGGAACTCCATCAGGGTCACGAGATCGCGGGCGAGGCGGGTATAGAAGGCGCCCTGCGATTCGCCGTGGTAGACACCCGAATCAGGGTCTTGCAGCAGGATGAGGTCGATATCGCTGGAGTAGTTCAATTCGCGGGCACCGAGTTTGCCCATGCCAAGCACGGTGAAGCCCGAGCCTTGCTCGGGGTTCTCCGGGTCCGGCAGACGCAACTGGCCGCTATCGTGGCCGGCCCGCAGCAAATGCGCCACGGCGCGCTGCAGGGCGGCCTCGGCCAGGGCCGACAGCGCCTCGGTGACCCGTTCGAGCGTCCATTGCCCGGTAATGTCGGCCACCGCGGTTGCCAGTGCGATGCCACGCTTGGCCTGGCGCAACGCGGCGGCCAGGCGCGGGCGCGCCATATCGGGCCGCAGCGCGGTCAGTTCCTCCATCGCGGTCGCCACCACCGCGGCCGGCCCGGCGCGGTGGATTTTGCGGATCACCGCGGGCTCGCGGAGCACCAGCTCGGCGAGATACGGGCTGTTGCCGCCAAGGGTGCGCAGCAGGTGAGCGCCCGGTCCGGCGGCGAAGCGTGCCTCCGCGCTGCCGAGCTCCGAGAACCGCTCCACCAGGCGCTCTGCCGCCCCCTCGTCGGCGGCGGCGGGCAGGGGAATGGCGTTTGCGCGGGGGGCGGCGGAGCCGGGCGTTCGGGCGGACATTGCGCAGGCTGGCCATGAGGGCGCATGCCGGTCAAGCCGTCGCCGCGGTATTCAAGCTCATGCGGCGGTTGTTGAGCCTCGCTTTGGCGCTCATCGTGGTGGCGCTCTGCGCCCTCGGCGCGCTCGGCTGGCTGTTGTCACTCGGCCCCGTCGAGCTTCCGTGGCTGGTCCGGCGCATCGAAGCGGCCGTCAACGTGGAGGGCGGGCCGCGGTGGTCGATCGGGCGGGTGGCCCTGGCGTGGGAAGGGTTTGGCGGCGGGATCGATCGGCCGATCGATTTGCGCATCGAGGACGTCAGCGTCACGACAGCGACGGGTGTGATGATCGGCCGGATCCCAGCGGCGCGGATTGCGCTCGCAGCGTCGCAGCTGGTGCGCGGCCACCTCGTGCCGCGCTCGATTGAGCTCGACGGGGCCCGGCTCCGCGCCGCGCGCGGCGCTGATGGGCGTGTGCGGATCGATCTGGTCGAGGCGGCCACCGGCGGAGCCGACCTCGCGCCGGCGATGGACCTGACGGACGTGGCGGCGGCACTGGCGCGGCCTGGCGGCAGCATCGACGACGGAACGCCGGTGGCGATGCTGCTCGATCATCTGCGCCGGGTGACGATCCGTGATGCGGGGCTGGAGGTGGTGGATGATCGCCTCGGCATGCGCTGGACGGCGAACGAGGTCGCGCTTGACCTGACGCGAGACCCTGCGGGTGGCGCGCGCGGCACAATCTCAGTGTCGCTGGCACTCGGCAGCCAGCGTGCCCTCCTCGCGGGCAGCTTGGAATTGCGTGATGGGCCTGAATTCATCCGGATCCATGGCACGGCCTCGCCGATCAACCCGGCACGGCTTGCGGTCGACATGCCTGCTTTCGCCGCGCTGCAAGCCGTCGACGCGCCGGTCAGCATCGACGGCAGTATTGTGGTCGATCGTGCCTTGCGCTGGCAGGGCGCCGAAGCGACGATCCGGCTCGAAGCGGGGCAGATCGCGGTGGCACGCGGCGCCTTGCCGATCGCGGCGGCCGAGGCGCGGCTGCGGGCCGCGCCGGACACGCTCAACCTCTTGGGCTTGACCCTGGATCTGCACCCTCCCGGCCGACCGGTGACCCGGGTGACCGGAGCCGGAGCGGCGTCACGCGATGCGGAAGGCGTCGTGATCGACCTCACGATCGGCACTGATCACGCCGAACTGGCCGATCTGCCGGCACTTTGGCCCGATGGTGTCGCCGGACGTGGCGCCAAGCCATGGCTTGTGGAGAACATGCCGAGCGGTACCGTCACAGACCTGCGGGCGACGATGACGCTCCGCGCCGAGCCTGATTTCTCCGGGCTGCGTGTCACGTCGCTGTCGGGTGGCGGCGACGGGAAGGATCTCGTCGTCCATTGGCTGCGGCCAATACCGCCGGTGGAGCAGGGGGTGGCGCGGCTGGAATTCGTGTCGCCGGATATTCTGGACATCAACATGATCTCGGGCCGCCAGGCGGGGGTCCAGGTCACCGGCGGCCTGATGCGCATCTTTGGACTGTCGGTGCGCGACCAGGTCACCGACATCACCGTCGACGCCGCGGGGCCGCTGGCCGACGTGTTCAATGTGCTGCGCAATCCCCGCATTCATTTGCTCGACCGCCGGCCGATGGAACTGCGGGACCCCGCGGGCCAGGTGAAGGGCCGGGTTGAGATCACCAAAATGCCGCTCGAGATGTGGCTCACAATAGACGACGTTCAGCTTCGCGCCGCCGTTCGCATGACCGGGGTGCATCTCGGCGGTGTCGCCGCCGGGCGGGACCTCGATGATGGGCAGCTCGATCTTCAGGCCTCCAATGACGGACTGAAAGTCACCGGCACCGGCAATATTGCCGGCATTCCCGCCAAGCTCGCCGTCGATATGGATTTCCGCCCCGGCGGCGCCGCCCAGATCGTGCAGACCGTCACCGTATCCGGCACTCCCGATGTGTCGCAGGTCACCGCTTTGGGCATCGATCTCGGCGGCACCGTTGCCGGTGCCGCGCCGGTGAGCGCGGTATGGCGAACGCGACGCGATGGCAAGGGCGACGTATCGCTCAAGGCGGACCTCACGCCGGCGGGTCTCGCGGTACCCCGCTTGGGCTACGCCAAGCCGCCTGGCAAACCGGCGCAGGCGGAGATGCGGATGTCCCTGGAGCGCGACCGGATCGCGGCGATTGATCGGCTAACGGTCAAGGGCGATGGCATCGATGCCGATGCCCGGATCGCCTTTGCTGAGGGCCGTCCGGTGTCGGCGCTACTTCCCGTACTCGTGCTCGGCAAGGACACCAACCTGCGCGCCGACATCCGCTTTCCGCCCCAGGGCGGCGGCGCGTGGCGGGTCGGCCTCACCGGCGCCAGTATCGACGCATCGGCGGAGTTCGCCCGTCGCCCGCCCGGCGCGCCAAAACTCCCGGAAACCCGTGGTCCATCATACATTCTCGATGCCAAGCTGGATCGCGTTGTGCTCGGTGAAGGGCGAACCATCAGCCAGTTGACGCTGCATGCCGATAATGACGGGCTGATCAACCGCCAGATGCATCTGTCCGGCCGGCCGGGCGGATTGGCCCCTTTCGACATCAGCATCGCCACGATGCAGGGCGGACGCAGCCTTACCGGCAGCGCCGCCGATGCCGGCGGGTTGCTTCGCGTGCTCGATCTCGTCGACGAAATGCAAGGCGGCTCCATGAAACTGTCCGGCCGCTATGACGACCTCAAGCCCGGCCGTCCCCTCGAAGGTACCGCCGAAATCCTGGACTTCCGGATGACCAAGGCTCCAGCGCTCGCCAAGCTGTTGCAGGCGATGACCCTGTACGGGCTGGTCGAGCTTGTCCGTGGTCCCGGCCTTGGCTTCAACCGCCTCGACGCCCCATTCCGCATGACCGAGGACGTGCTGGAACTCAATGACGCCCGCGCCTTCAACACCTCGCTCGGCATGACGGCGAAGGGGCGGGTGGATACCGCGGCACAACGGTGCGACCTGAGCGGCACCATCGTCCCCGCCTATTTCTTCAATTCGATCCTCGGCGGCATTCCCTTTCTCGGCAAGCTCTTCAGCCCCGAGCGAGGCGGCGGCCTGTTCGCCGCGACCTATGCACTGCGCGGTGACTGCAATGACCCCGCCGTTACCGTGAACCCGCTGGCCGCGCTTACGCCCGGGTTCCTGCGCGGCATCTTCGGGATGTTTGACAGCCCGAGCCCTTCTCCCGGCCCGGCCCCGCCCACCACCGCGCCGAGCCAGGTCGGAAGGTAAAGCCGGATCGCCTCAGCGCAGCGTGGCCGACATCGCGCCGATCGCGCCGATCCAGCCGATCACCCCCTCCATGCTGTCAGCCGTGAACGCGACCGTGCGCGGTGAAACCCGCTCGGCCACCGGGATCCCGCCCGCCAGATCGGCCAGCGTCACACTGCTCAGATCGAGTTCCAGCCGATAGGGGCCCTCGATCACGTAGGGCGGGCAGGCCGCGCGGTTGCGCAGCGCGGTGGCGGCGGCGGTCCGGATCAGCGCCCGCGCGTTCCCGGGTGACAAAGCGCGGGCGGCGCGCTGCCCCAGGGCTGTCTTCACGACAGCAAATTCGGCGCCAGGGAACAGGGGAGCGCATTGCGCCCGCAGGCGGTCATCGCCGGACAGCATCACCACAGGCACGCCCAGACTGCCGGCATAGGCGCCGTAGAGCGTCGCCTCGGCGCAGTCGATGCCGTTGACCCGGATTCCGTAGAAGGCGAAGCCATTCACGGTGTGGGAGAGAATGCCGTGTTGCCCGGCGCCGCTGTGATATCCGGTGAAGAACACCGCATCGAAGGAGGCGTCGAGCCCGGCGCACATATAGGTCGGTTTCGGGCGGCCGAGCACCAACTCTGCCCGCTGATCGAGCAACTCGGGGATCAGGTTGGTCATCGGGCCGTGGCTGTCGTTCACCACCACCTCGGTGGCGCCAGCGTCGAATGCGCCGGCGATGGCGGCGCTGACTTCCTCGGTCATCAACCGGCGCGCACGCTCGTATTCCACGTTCCCGGGCTGGCCCTGCTGCGGCGTAACGACGCCGGCGACGCCCTCGATATCGGCGGAAATGAAGACTTTCATGACGAACTCCCAAGTGCATGACGCAGGCCGAGGCGTCGATGGCCGGCACGGCCGCGGGTGGTATCGGCGGCGGCGAGCGCATCCATCACCGCCTCCTGGGTTGCCTCGGCGACAGCCTGGAAAACGAGATCAATGCGATTTTCGTTCAAAATCCGTATGTTGCGCGTGTCATCCGCGGCGTCATGGTCAATCCGGTTCGCCGTTGTGAAGCCGATCGCGAGATCGCCGCTGCCATGCCCCCAAAAGGAGCCGGCCCAGGCGAGCCCCGCTCCGGCCCGGCGGATCGACCGGCGGAGCTGGCGGTGGTCGAGCGGGATGTCGGTGGCGACAACCACGATCACCGATCCGCGTTCCGGCGGTGTAGCGGCGCGTTGTGGCGCAACTCGGCGTCCATCGGGTAGACGGAGATCGCCGGCACGGCCAAAATTCGCCAGCAGCAGCACACCGACGTGGCACCCCGCGCCGTCGATCTCGACCCTGCGCGAGGCGGTCCCGATGCCGCCCTTGAACCCGAAGCAACTCATCCCGGCCCCGGCACCGACCGCGCCGGACGCGAAGCCCTCGGCTGCGGCATCGAGCGCGGCGAAGGCGTGCGCCTCGGTGACGGCCAATGCCTGGATGTCGTTGAGGTAGCCGTCATTACACTCGCCAACCACGGGATTGACGGTGGAGGTCGCCCGGCCAATGTCGGGATTGGCCGCAATCGCGCGGCGGATCAACGCCGTCCCGCAGGTGCCGACCGACAAGGTATTGGTGAGCAGGATCGGCGTCTCCAACTGGCCGAGTTCCTCGACCTGCATGAGGCCGATGGATTTACCGAAACCATTGAGCACATCCGCCGCGGCGATTGGCTTGTCGCGGAACACATTGCCGGCGTGCGGAATGATCGCGGTGACGCCGGTGCGCAAATCGCCCTCGGCGATCGTGGTGTGGCCCACGAGAACACCAGGCACGTCGGTGATGCGATTCCCCGAACCAGGTGGCAAGCTGCCGCAGGCCAATCCTAGGTCACGGGCGCGGAGGGGCGTATGTCCGGCCTTGAGCATGATGCGGGCAGGATGATGCCACCGCGCCGGTCATGCAAGCCGGCCGTCGTGATCAGCGCTGGGCGATGCGTCGGCCGTGCAGGGCCGAGTCGATGAAGCCGTACGCCACGTCCAAGGCCCCGTGTTCGACGAGATTGTTGTGTCCCGCCTCCTCGGCCGCCCAGAACTGCCGCCGCGCGGAGGTCGCGGCATCGAACACGCGCCGACCCATCGCGAAGGGGATCATCCCATCACGATCGCCGTGGATCACTAGGAGCGGCGTCTCGACGGTGCCGATGCGGGCGAGCGTGTCGAACCGGTCCTTCAGCAGCAGGTCAACCGGCACGAAGCGGTAGCGCATCCGCGCGATGTCGGCCATCGAGGTGAAGGGCGCCTCGAGGATCAGCGCCGCGGCAGGCGCTTCGGTCACCAGACGGGTGGCGACCGCGGTTCCCAGCGACTCGCCCCAAACCACGATCCGCTCGGCCGCAATTCCCTCGGCCCGCAGCGCCGCGTATCCGGCCTGTGCATCGAGCGCCAGGCCGGCCTCGGACGGGGAGCCCGGATTGCCGCCGAAGCCCCGGTACTCCACCATCATCACGCCCCAGCCGAGCGCCCCGAGGCTCGCGACGCGGCCGCCGCGATGGCCGATATTGCCGCTGTTGCCGTGCAGGAACAGGACGACTGGCCGATCATCAGCGGCCGGCGGGCGATACCATGCAACAAGGTTCAGCCCATCGGCGGTTCGGATCGAGCGGACGTCAATATCCGGCACCCCGGCCAGCACCGGGTCAGGCCGGGCCGTATCGGTGAGGAATATGATGTGTCGCTGCCAGACATAGAGACCGCCGCAAATGGTCGCGTAGAACGCGGCGGCGATCAGCAGCAGCCCCAGGATCGTGCGGAGCAGGTGGAAATCGATCAATCGAGCGAAGCCTTCGGGCCGGGGAGGAAGAGCGGAGATCGATACCGACATCGGGGTGCTCGCGCAAAGGGCGGGTTGGCAATGCCCGAATGTGCGGCCGCTCATGTTTGGATTGTGTTTGTTTTTGCCGGCCGGTGGGGCCGGGAGTTGCAGTTTCGCTCCGGTGCGGCGCACGATTGCGTGAACCTCCGCGGCCCCGCAGAGTGTCGCCATGGTCACTCCATTGCTCGCATCGCGCCGCTTCCTGCCGCTGTTCGTCACCCAGTTTTTGGGTGCGCTCAACGACAACCTGTTCAAGAACGCGATGGCCGTTTTGCTCCTGTGGAAGGCGGGCGAAGCCGGGCCATTGCTCGTGGTCGCCGCGGGCGGCGTGTTCATTCTGCCCTACGCCCTGTTTTCCGGCTTGGCCGGCGAGCTCGCCGATCGCAGCGAGATGGCCGGACTTATCCGTAAAATCAAAGTGTTCGAGATAGTGCTCATGGTCCTTGGTGCGGTCGGCCTGGTCGAGGGCAGCCCGCTGCTTTTGATGACCGTGCTGTTCGGACTCGGCGTCCATTCGACGTTTTTCGGGCCGTTGAAATACGCCATCCTTCCGCTTCACCTCGCGCATGACGAACTGGTCACCGGCAATGGGCTGATCGAGGCCGGCACGTTCCTGGCCATCCTCGTCGGCACCATCATGGGGGGTGGGCTGGTGCTGGGCGCGGGCGGCACGGCAATCGTCTCGGCGTGTGGCATCGCGGTCGCGGTCGCGGGCTACGTGGCATCGCGCGCCATCCCCGCCGCGCCCGCCGCCGCGCCGTCGCTCTCGCTGGACTGGAACCTCTGGCGGGGCACCGCGGCGATCCTGGCGATCGGCCGCGGCAACCCGCCGGTCTGGCGCGCGATCATGGCGATCTCCTGGTTCTGGACCGTCGGCGCGACGGTGCTGTCGCAATTCCCGGTCATGGCCAAGGATGTGCTGGGGGCCGGTAGCGGTGTGGTGACGCTTTTTCTCGCGACTTTCTCGATCGGCATCGGCGCTGGCTCGATGCTGGAGGCACGGCTGCTCAAGGGGGAGGTCTCGCTGCGCCACATCCCCTGGGCATTGTTTGGAATCAGCGTGTTCTGCGCCGATTTTGTCATCGCCTGCGATGGCTCGCACGTCGCCGACGTGGCAACGCTGGTCGCCGCGCCACGGGGCTGGCGGGTGATCGCCGACCTGTTCGCCCTCGCACTCTGCGGCGGCGTGTTCTCGGTGCCGCTCTATGCGCTCCTGCAGGAGCGCTCAGCAGTGGCGGTGCGCTCCCGCATCATCGCCGCGAACAACGTGATGAACGCACTTTTCATGGTCGCCGGCGCGGCCGTGGCAGCGGTACTGACCGCCACGGGCGCCGGGGCGCCGACCATCCTGGTCGTCACCGCCGCGGCGAACCTCGTCGCGCTTGCCTTGCTCCTGCGTTGGAAGTAGCGGCGGGTTAACCGCGCGCCGGCGGGGTCGGGGCGAAGAACTCCCAGGGGGCGTATTCCTGGCCGATATCCGTGATCACCTCGATCAGCGCCGGAGAATTGGCGGCCAGCGCCTCGGTCAGCGCCTTGCGCAGCCCATCCCCGTCGGTCACCCGCCAGGTCGGCACGCCGAAGCTCTTCGCATAGGCCTGGAAATCCGGGTTCTTCAGCGCGGAGCCCGAGTCGCGACCGTCGAACAGCCGCTTCTGGTCGCGCATGACGTTGCCATAGGCCGAATTGTTGAACAGCACGGTCACCAGGTTGATGCCGAACTGCACGGCGGTGGCGAGTTCGGCGCCGCCGAACAGAAACCCGCCATCCCCCGTCAGCGCCACCACCGGGCGGTCCGGGTGCGCGACCTTGACGCCGAGCGCCATCGGAACGCCGGCCCCGAGGGTGCCGGAGAAGCCGGAGGTGATCAAAGACCGCGGGCTGTAGATGGGAAAGCCGAACCACGAGGCATAGCCGGTTTGCGTCATCTCGTCGCAGAGGATGCCGTTCTCCGGCAGCACGTCGCGGATGGCGTTCAGCCACGTCATTTGCGGCTGCACCCGCTGCATGTCCTGCGTGGTCTTGGCCTTGGCCACCGCGATGTCGGCCGCGCGCGCCGGGTCCTTGCGGGGGGTGAGCAGGGCAGTGAGCGCAGCAGCGGCATCGGCGCTATCGGCGACGATGCCGATATCGACCTTGAGACGGCGCATTTCCGCGGGATCGATGTCGATGCGCGCGAGCTTGGGCGCGCCAGGCCAGCGGGTGGGGGCGTCAAGCCGGGTTCCAATGCCCACCAGCACATCCGTTGCCGGCCACAACTCGATGGCCTCGGCGATCGTCAGGCCGAGGGGATGGCGCGCATCGACAATGCCCTTGCCGGTGCGGAAGGCCACCACCGGGGCGCCGATCTTCTCGGCGAGCGCCTGGATCTCGGCGGCCGCATGCAGCGCGCCCGAACCCACCCAGATCATCGGCGCCTTGGCACCGTCCAGCAGCTTGGCGAGAGCCGCGATTTTCTCGCGGTCCGGCTCCGGCCGCGGCGCCAGCGGCAGCGGGTCGACCGGCGTGACGTCGGCGACCGCGGGGAACTGGTCCCACGGCATCTCGAGCGCCACCGGGCTCGGCCGTCCCGACATCATCGCCTGGAAGGCCTGGGCCACCTTGTAGGGCGCGTCGACGGGATGCTCGATGCGGTCGGCCCATTTCAACATCGTCCGCAGCGTCGCCAACTGGTCGGGCATTTCGTGCAGGCTGCCGCGCAGGCGGCCGATCTGGGCGGATGGCACCTGGCCGGTCAGGCACAGGACGGGCGCATTCAGCCCCCAGCCGGTGACCAGGGCGGCCGTCGTGTTCATCACGCCGGGCCCCGGCACCACCGAATAGGCCGAGGGCCGGCCGGTGGAGCAGGCATAGCCGAGCGCCATATAGGCGGTCGTCTGCTCATGCCGCGCGTTGATCAGGCGCATCCGGTTGGCGTTGCGGGCGTAGGCATCGAACAACCCGTAGACCTGAACGCCGGGCAGGCCGAACATGGTGTCGATCCCATGCCGCAGCAGCCCATCCACAATCGCCTCACCACCGGTCATGCGCGCCATGTTCACTACTCCTATTGCTGGGGGACCCTGCCATTCCCGGCGGTGCGGGGCAATCGGGGGGAAGGAAGCGCTTCTTTTTTGAAAAAAAGAAGCAAAAAACTTTTTATCCGTTTAGGTTGCGGAAAACGGGTATTATTATGATGTCGTAACAATATGGACGTGCAAGATACCGTGTGTCTGGCTTCTCATTTTTTGGATAAGGGGCTTTGCCGGGCGAATGAGGGTTGCGGGGGAACATTGGGTTGGGCGCGGGAGGGCGAACTGGGCGTGGTTGCGCCTGGGGCGCGCGATGTCCTGGGCCAGGTCGGCAATACGGGGGGCTCGCGATGCGGACCGGGGACGAGCGGAGTCTGGGCGGGATTGCGGGCGTGACGTGGCGCGCCGGGGTTGCTCGGGCGTGACCTGGCCGGCGGCCAGGCGTTCGAGGAGATCGGCGAATTGGGTCATCGTGGCTTCGATATAGCGCCACGCCGCCGCCTGCTCGGCCCGCTTCCCCGCGCCGGGCAGAATCCGGCCGAGCAGCGTCGCGAACCACAGCGCGATCGCGCTGAGGTGCCGCAGGCGTTCGATCGCGCGCAGGACGGGGGAGGGGGCGGGATTGCTCATGGAGGGTATATAGCGCGCCTAACGCAAAACGTCAATCATAAAAACAATCAAAGTTAGACAAATAAGCTGATCTGGCCCAGACCTCCCCACGGAGCGGGCGAAGCCATCAAAATTCGGAATATCGCGCGGCCCCTGGACGGCGTCGCGGCGCCCACGAAAACGAGTAAATGCAAAGACGTGACGGTGGCCTGGAGGAGGCAATGCCAATCGGATAAAAGTTTTTTGCTTCTTTTTTTCAAAAAAGAAGCGCT
>CAIYPH010000204.1 GCA_903928045.1 uncultured Rhodospirillales bacterium | reverse complement strand
CGGTCATCACGCCGGCCGGCCCGGCCGAAAACATCGCCGATGCCGAAGGCGACTACGTCTTCCTGCTCCCGCCCGGAACCACCCGACTCCGCCTGGTATCGCGCCAGTTCCTGCCCGCCGACACCGATCCCGCCGGCGGAGATCGCCGCCTCCTCGGTGCCGCGCTGTCGCGGATCGTGCATGACGGGCTCGATCTCGACCTCGCCGGCCCCGGCTTCGGCGCCGGCTTCCTGCCGCCCGAGGGCGAGCCCGGCGCGCTGTGGCGCTGGACGCTGGGGGACGCCGAACTCACCGTGCCCGCCTGCGACTATGAAGCAACGCTGGAAGTCAGTGTCCGCCTCGCCTGGAGCCGCTACTGGCTGGAACCGACCCCGAGATAGCGCTCCAGCGTCGCCCCATCGCGCGCCAGCGCCGCGCTGCCGCCCGCATGCACCACCGCCCCCCGTTCAAGGATTACCACGCGATCGGTGATATCGAGCACCTTCTGGGCATGCTGCTCGACGATGATCGACGCCATCCCCTCCTCCCGCACCAGGCGGCGCAGCACCGCCAGCAGCTCCTCGACGATGATCGGCGCCAGCCCCTCGGTCGGCTCGTCCAGCAGCAGCAGCCTGGGGTTCAACACCAGCGCGCGGGCGATCGCCAGCATCTGCTGCTCGCCGCCCGAAAGCTGGTTGCCCATATTGCGCCGCCGCTCCTTCAGCCGCGGAAACAGCGACCACACCCGCGCCGTGGACCACGCCCCGGGCCGGGCCACCGCGGTGAGGTTCTCCTCCACCGTCAGTGAGCGGAAGATATTGCGCTCCTGCGGAACCCAGCCGAGCCCGGCCCAGGCGCGGCGCTCCGGCGCGATGCGGGTGATGTCCCGCCCGCCAAAGCCGACCCGCCCGCCCTCCACCGCCGCCACGCCCAGCAACGCGCAGAGCAGCGTCGTCTTGCCCATCCCATTGCGCCCGAGCAAGGCGAGCGACTGCCCCACGGCGAGCCGGAACGACACGCCGGAGAGCACACGCGCGGCGCCCCACCCGGCCGAAAGCCCCTCCACCTCAAGCAAATCAGCCATGCCCGCTCCCGAGATAAACCGCGCGCACACGCCGATCGGCGGCGATCTCGCTGGGCGTCCCCTCGGTGAGGATGGCCCCGTTCACCAGCACCGAGATGCGGCTGGCAAAGCGGAACACGAGGTCCATGTCATGCTCGATCATCAGCACGGTGACATCCTCCGGCAAAGCCGCGACCCCCGCCAGAATGCCGTTCCGCTCCGCCTCCGGCACCCCCGCCGCCGGCTCATCGAGCAGCAGCACGCGCGGCCCGCAGGCAATCGCGGTGGCGATTTCCAGCAAGCGCTGCCGCCCATAGGGCAGCGCGCCCACCCGCAGCGTCATCGCGTCGACCAGCCCGAACCGGTCGAGAACAGCCACGCTCTCGGCCACCACCGCGCGATCGCCGGCCAGCCGCCGCCATACCCCACCATCCCGCCCCCGCCTGCGCGCCACCGCGAGGGCGACGGTCTCCAGCACGGTGAACTCGGCAAACAACTGGTTGATCTGAAACGTCCGCACCAGCCCCAGCCGCACCCGCCGGTCCGCGCGCACCGCGGTGATATCGGCGCCGTCGAGCAAAATACGCCCGGAGGAGGGCGCGAGCACCCCGGTCAGCAGGTTGATCAGCGTCGTCTTGCCCGCCCCGTTCGGCCCGATCAGCGCATGGCGCGCGCCGCGCTCCAGCCGCAGCCCGACCTTGCTGGTCGCCACCAGCCCGCCGAACCGGCGCTCCAGCGCCACCGTTTCCAGCATTGCGCTCATCGCCGCTCGCGCCCGAACAGCCGCAAGGGCCAGGCGAACACCCGCTCCCGCCCGGCCACCACCATCAGTACGAACACCAGCCCGATCCAGAACTGCCAGTATTCCGGCGTCAGATCCGACAGCCAGCCCTGCGCCAGCTTGAACACCAGCGCGCCCAGCAACCCGCCATAGAGGTAGCCGACGCCGCCCAGCACCAAAGTCAGCATCACGTCGGCCGAGCGGTGAAAGGCGATCACGTCGAGCGAGACGAACTGCGTGGTCTCCGCCAGCAGCCCGCCGGCCACCCCGGCATAGCCGGCCGCCAGCGTGTAGATCGCCACCAGCCGGGCATGCACCGGCACCCCGATCGCCGCCGCCCGCAACGCGTTGCCCTTCACCGCCCGCACCGACAGGCCAAACGGCGAACCCATCACCCGCCGCGCCACCAGGAACAGCGCGAACAGCACCGCGAGGCTGTAGCCATAGGCAACGCGGCCGAAAATATCGAACTCGAACCACCCCAGCAGCGGCCCCACCGCCATCCCCTGCAACCCGTCCGCGCCCCCGGTAAGCCAGACCAGGCGGTTGGCCAACTCGAACAGTACCAGCGACACGCTGAGCGTCACCATCAGCCGCGTCAGGTCCGAGCCGCGCAGTACCAGGAAACTGGTGACGAACCCGAGCCCCCCGGCCACCGCCGCCGCCGCCACAAGCCCCAACAGCGGGTCGCCATATCCCGCCTTCGCCAAAATCCCCGCCGTATACGCCCCGGCCCCGAAAAACGCGGCATGGCCGAGCGAGATGATCCCGGCATAGCCCAGCACGAGATCGAGCGAGAGGGCGAACAGCCCGATGATCGCCGCCTCGTTCAGCAGCAGGTATTGCTCCGGCAGCAGGAAGAAGCTCGCCGCCGCCGCCGCCCAAAAGGCGAATTCCGGCCATCGCCACCGCGCGCGCGCCGCCAGTGCCGCCGCCGCCTCATCATGCAACAGGTCCACCCCAGATACCGTCGGGTCGCTCATCGGGCGGACCGCGGCGCGAACAACCCCTGCGGCCGCAGGATCAGCACCACCAGCATCACGCTGTAGATCACGAAGGCGCCGACCGAGGGCAGGTAGTACTTGCCCGCCACATCGGCCACCCCCAGCAGCAACGCCGCCGCAAAGGGCCCGGCGATCGAGGCGCCACCGCCGACGGTGACCACGATCAGGAAATACACCATGAATTTCAGCGGGAAATTGGGATCGAGCCCCAATATCTCCGCCCCCAGCGCGCCCCCGAGCCCAGCCAACCCGGAGCCCAGCGCGAAGGTGGCGGTGAAAATCGCCGACACGTCGATCCCCATCCCCCGCGCCACCACCGGATCATCCACCGCCGCCCGCAGCCGGCTGCCGAAGCGGGTGCGCGTCAGCATCCCCTGCAGCACCAGCGCCAAAACCGCGCAAATGGCGATCACCAGCAGCCGGTAGGCCCCCATCGAGACCCCGGCGATCACGAAGCGCCCGCGCAACGCCTCAGGCAAGGTGATGAACACCTGCTGCGCCCCCAGCGCCCAGGACACGCCGGCCGAGGCCATGAACACCAGCCCGATGGTGAACAACACCTGGTCGAGATGGCTCTGCCGGTAGACCCGCACGTAGAGCGTCCGCTCCAGCACCACCCCGATCGCCGCCGTCCCCAGCGCCGCGAGCGGCAGCGCCGCAAGAAAAGGCACGCCCATCCGGTTGACCAGCACCACCCCGATATAGCCGCCGGCCATCGCAAAGGCGCCGTGCGCGAGATTGATGACATTCATCACCCCGAGCGTCACCGCGAGGCCGACCGCCAGCACGAACAGGATCATGCCATAGGCGACGCCGTCGAACAGGATCGTCAGCATCGCGCTAGGCGGTATTGCAAGGAAGCGCTTCTTTTTTGAGAAAAAGAAGCAAAAAACTTTTATCCCCTTCCCGCGTACCGCTCCCACCTATCCGCGGGGTGTACGCCAATGGCATGGATGCAGCAGAAAGTTTTTTTGGTTCTTTTTGTTCACAAAAAGAACACCCTTCCCACTCTTCCACGTCAACGATGAGCGTCAATCCCACTGGCCTTTGGCCGACGCTTACGGCTTGGCCGCCGCCTTAGCCGGGTCCTTCATCATCGCAATGGTGGCGAACTCCACGTTGAACAACTCGCCGTTCACCCGCTGGACCTTGCGGATATAGATGTTGT
>CAIYPH010000203.1 GCA_903928045.1 uncultured Rhodospirillales bacterium | reverse complement strand
TCCCGCTTGAAGCGCGGCGGGCGACGGGCCACATCGATCGCTGACGACGCCGGACGGAATTGCGGCCGACGCATAGGGGACAGCAAATGACCAACGAGGAACGGGATCTCATCCTCAACTTCCTCCAGCGCGTCGGCGGCACTCAGGCCTCCGGCTTCGGCTCGGTGCCCTCGACCAATCCGGCGATGCCGCCGATCGACCGCGAGGCGGATGCCTACATCGCCGAGCAGTTCGCGAAATTCCCGGAGGCGCGCTATCGCATCACCCAGCTCGCCTTCGTGCAGGAGCATGCGCTGGCCGAGGCGAGCAACCGGATCAACCAGTTACAGGCTGAGAATCAGGCGTTGCGCCAGGCGCAACAGACCCAGCCGGCGCAGCCCGCCGCGTCGCCCTGGGGCCAGGCCGCGCAGCCGGCGGCGCAACCTTCGCGCGGTTTTTTCGGTAGCGTGTTCGGTGGCGGCCAGCAGGCGGCCCCTCCCCCACCCCCGCAATATCAGCAGCCGCAATACGCCCCGCCGCCGCCGCAATACGCGCCGGGCTACCAGCCCGGCATGTTCCAGCAGCGTGGCTCCGGCTTCCTCGGTTCGGCGCTGACCACCGCGGCCGGCGTTGCCGGCGGCATGGTCGCCGGTAATGCGCTGATGAACCTGTTCTCCGGCCACCACGACCAGGGCTATGGCGGCGGCTTTGGCGGAGGTGGTTTCAGCGGCGGCGGCTTCGGCAATCCGGCCTCGGCGCCCGGCTACTTCCCGCCACAGGCGCCCTCCGCCAGCCCCTGGGCGACGGACCCCACTCCCTCGGCCGATCCCTACGAGGTCGGCGGCCTGTCGAAAGATGCGACGGGCTACGGCACCCAGGATAGCGGCGGCTGGCAGCAGGCGGCGTCGAACACCGGCGGCTGGCAGGATGCCCCGGATGACGGGCCTTCCGGCGGTGGCGGCGGCTGGTCGGACGCAGGCGGCTCGAGCGACGACCCCTGAGGCCAGCCTCGCATTCCCCCGCATCGGTGGCGGTGCTAATCTCGTCCGATGCGGATTCTCGCCCTTGATGGAGCCCTCGCGCGCTGCGCCGTCGCCCTGGTGGATGACGGCGCAGTGATCGCCGTACGCCACGAGCCGGCGGGCCATGGCCAGGCCGCCGCCCTGGCGCCGATGGTCGTGTCGGTGCTCGCCGAGGCCGGAGTCGCCGCCGACACTCTCGATGGCGTCGCCGTCACCGTCGGGCCCGGCAGCTTCACTGGCCTGCGTGCAGCAATTGCGCTGGCGCAGGGCATCGCCACCGGGGCGGGATGCCCGGTGGTCGGCGTCGGCGTGGCCGAAGCGATGGCCGCCGCCTTGCCGAACCTCGGCGGGCGCGAACTCTGGGTGGCGATCGACAGCCGCCGTGGACGCGTATTCCTGCACCGCGCCGACGGCGAGGCGGAGGCGATGGATCTTGCCGATCTCCCCCGCGTCACCGGCCGGGTGGCTGTGGCGGGCGACGCAGCCATCGCGGTGGCCTGCCGGCTCGCAGCGATGGACGTCGATGTGATGTTGACCGATGTGCGCCTGCCACCGATCCGTCAGGTCGCCCTGGTCGGTGAACAGCGCCTGCGCGGCGAGCGACCGCCGCGCGCGGCGCAACCGCTCTACGTCGACCCGCCGGAAGCGAAGCTGCCGGCCGGCGGGTTGCGCCCGGCACCACGTCTAGAGTGATCCGCGCGACCCCTGCTCACGCGATCGTGATGTCGGACAGTCATCGCGCGAGCTTCCCGCCCGCGGAGTCCTGGGGGCCTGACGCCTTCGCCTTACAGCTCGCGCTTCCCGGCGTCTTCGGCCTCCTCGCCGATCAAGGCGGCGCCGTGCTGGCCCGCGTCGCTGCGGATGAGGCGGAGGTCCTGACGATTGCCGTACTTCCATCCGAGCGCCAGCGCGGGCTTGGCCGCCTTCTGCTGACGGCCGCGATGGAGACCGCGGCTCGCTCCGGAGCGGAAACGATGTTTCTTGAAGTCTCCACGGTCAACATTGCGGCGCGCGGCCTCTACGATTCAGCCGGTTTCACCCCTGCCGGACTTCGGCGACGTTACTATGCGGATGGCAGCGATGCATTGGTGTTGCGACGCCGCATTACTTCCGGCGCAGCAACAGCCGAGTGATTCCGTCGGCATCTTCTTCGGCTGCCAATACTTGGTGCCCCTGCTCGAGAGCCGTGCGCGGCACATTGCGGCGCGGCTCATCGCCCTTGAGCAGCACGCGCAGAATCTGCCCAGACGCCAGGCGGTCGAGCGCCAATCGCGTTTTGACGAACGTCATCGGGCAATATTCCCGCGTTACGTCAATTTCATGATCCGCCTCGATCGAAGCTTGCTCAATCGTTTGCCTGATCTTTTCCGCCATGGTTGTTGTTGAGGCCTCTTCTTACAGGTCAAATTAAATCATTGCACGACATCGACACCGCCACATATATGGCGGCAAATAATCGTGCGCAAAGGATAATTCGATGGCTGACGCTGGCAACGATTCGGATGTTCTTGGGCTTACTGCCCAGATCGTCTCTGCCCATGTTTCGAACAACTCTGTTTCGTCGGACACCCTGCCGGCGCTGATCCAGGACATCTACCGTACCCTCGCGGCGATTGGGCGCGGTGAACCGGTTGTCGAGAAGCAGCAGCCGGCGGTTCCCGTGAAGAAGTCGGTCTTTGCCGATCACATCGTCTGCCTCGAGGATGGCAAGAAGCTGAAGATGCTGAAGCGCCACCTCAAGACCGCCTATAACATGACGCCCGATCAATACCGCGATAAATGGGGCCTGCCCCCTGACTATCCGATGGTGGCGCCCAATTACGCCAAGCATCGCTCCTCGCTCGCCAAGAAGATCGGTCTCGGCACCAAGCCACGCGGCCGCTAATCCCTGCACTGGCCGCGGGGGGCATGCGTGCCCCTAGTGGCGCGGTCGGCGGGATGAGGTAATCTCCCTGCAATGGACAGCAGGATAGAGCGGCTTTGCATCGAACGCGGGTTGAAGATGACCGGGCAGCGCCGGGTCATCGCCCGTGTGCTGTCGGCTGCCGAGGACCATCCCGACGTCGAAGAACTCTACCGCCGCGCGGCGGAGCTTGACCGCAATATCTCGATCGCCACCGTCTATCGCACCGTGCGGCTCCTTGAGGAAAAGGGCATCCTTGAGCGACGCGATTTCGGTGGTGGCCGGGCGCGCTATGAGCCGAGCGAACAGGGCCATCACCATCATCTGATCGACGTCGAAACCGGCAAGGTCGTCGAGTTCGAGGATGCCGAGCACGAGCGCGTGCTTCAGGCGATCGCCCAGCGCCTCGGTTTCGAACTGGTCTCCCATCGGCTTGAGCTGTTTGGCCGTCGTCGCGCCCCGGCCGGGCGCAAGCCCGACGGCGACTAGCCACCTCCACCCTCCCAGGAATCCGACCATGCGGCGTTTTAACGTGATCATGACCAGCCCCCGGCTGGCGGCGCCGGCGGTGGCGATCCTCGAGGCGGCCGGCTGCGACATCCATTATATGGAGCCATACCCGAGCGCGGCGGCGGTCGCGGCGCTGAGCGGCCAGGTTCAGGCGGACGCCATCCTCAGTCGCCAGGGCCCAGTCATGGCCGCGGCGATGGACGCATCCGCCCGGCTGCGCATCGTGGCGCGGCACGGCGTCGGCGTCGACGATGTCGACATCCCGGCCGCCACCGCGCGCGGCATCCTGGTCACCCGTGCACCCGGCTCCAACACCACCGCGGTCGCCGAGCATACAATCGCCCTCATCCTCGCGCTCGCCAAGGATCTGCGGCCGCTCGCCACCTCGATCGGCGGCGGCGCCTGGCGCGGGGCGGCGACCAAGGTGCGCGATATCGCCGGGCTGCGCCTCGGCCTGCTCGGCTATGGCGCGATCGGCCGAGCGGTGGCGGCCATGGCGGCGCCATTCGGCATGGTGATCAGCGCCTATGACCCATCGAAGAATGATGCGGTATTCCCCCCCGTGCGACGCGCGGCGACGCTGGAGGCGCTGTGCGCGGAGGCTGATGTGCTGTCGGTACATTGCCCCTATGCCCCAGCGACCCGTCACATCGTCAACGCGGCCTCACTCGCCGCCATGCCGCGAGGCGGCTACGTCATCAACACCGCGCGCGGCGGCATCGTCGATGAGGACGCGCTGGCCGCCGCGTTGGACAGTGGCCACATCGCCGGCGCCGGGCTCGATGTGTTCGAGAACGAGCCGCCGCGCCCCGACCACCCCCTGCGCAATCATCCGCACGTGCTGCCCACGCCCCACGTCGCCGGGGTGACAGACGGGTCCTTGGTGAACATGGGGGTGATGGCGGCCGAGTGCATCGCCGCCACCCTGACCGGGGGCGTCGTGCCGCCGGAGCGGATCGTGCGTGGCTGACCCGCCCGCCGCGTCGCGCGACGCCTGGTTCGGAAGGTTCCTCGCCCACCCGCGCCTGGCTGCGCTTGGCCTTGGCCTGGTCTCCGCCGCGGCGCTGCCACCACTGCACATTCTTCCGGCGCTGTGGCTCTGCCTGCCCGGCCTGCTCTTGCTGCTCAACCGCTCCAGCGACTGGCGCGCCGCCGCCGCGGTGGCGTTTTGCTTCGGCCTCGGCCATCACATCGCGGGACTCTACTGGATCACCGAGGCGATCCTGATCGAGGCGGCGACATTCTGGTGGCTGGTGCCGCTCGGGGTGCCGATGCTGGCGGCCGTCCTTGCGCTGTTCATCGCCGTTCCCTGCGCCATCGCGCGCCTTGCGCCGGAGCCGGGGCGCTTGTGGGTGCTGGCGGGGCTATGGGTGTTGTCCGACATCGCGCGCCAATTCGTGTTGTCCGGGTTTCCGTGGAATCCGCTGGGTAGCGTCTGGGCGGCGCCGGGAGGCTTCGGCGATATGATGCTCCAGCCCGCCGCGCTGATGGGCGTGCATGGGCTGAGCCTGATGACGCTCCTGATCGGCTTCGCGCCGCTTGGCGGACGCCGCGGCATGGCGGTGGCCTGCGCGGCGCTCCTGGCGTGGGGGGGCTATGGCGCCAGCCGCCTCGCGCCCAATCCGCCGGCATCGACCCCGCTCACCGTGGTGCTGGTGCAGGGCAACATCGCCCAGGAGGGAAAATGGGAGCGCGAGCGGGCTCTGCGGCATTTCAATAGTTACCTGTCGCTCACCCGCTCCGGTGTCGCCGCGGCCGGTGGCGCGCCGACGCTGGCGATATGGCCGGAAACCGCGAGTCCCTTCCTCATCGAGAGCGATGCCGACGCCCGCGCCGCCGTGGCCGCGGCGGCGAGTGGGCCTGCCTTTATCGGCGCGGTCCGCTTCGATGCCGCGCGGCGGCCATACAACAGCCTCGTCGCCGTGAATGGGCCCGGGCCGGCACCGGCGGTCTATGACAAGTGGCACCTGGTGCCGTTCGGGGAATACCAGCCCGGCTGGTTCCCGCTGCCGATCGCCTTTGTCTCCGGCGATGGGTTCGGCCGCGGCGCGGGCCCGCAAACCTGGCGCCTGCCGGGCATCCCGGCCGTTGGCCCGCTGATCTGCTACGAGGCCATTTTCCCCTCCGAGGGTGTCGCCGCCGACCGGCCGGAATGGCTGGTGAACGTCACCAATGACGCGTGGTTCGGCAATTCGACCGGCCCGCGGCAGCACCTCGCCGCGGCGCGGCTGCGGGCGGTGGAGGAAGGTCTGCCACTGATGCGCGCGGCGAATACCGGTATCTCCGCCGGTTTCGATGGCTATGGCCGCGAGCTGGGACGGCTCGGCATGGATGTCGCCGGCACGCTGCCCCTGACGCTGCCCGGCAGCCTGAAGGAAACTTTGGCGCGGCGCTTAGGATTGTGGGCGCCGTCCCTGCTCTCGCTTCTGGCGACCTGCATCGGCTTAATAATCGCGTGGCGGCCAAAACATTGATCGTTTTCGAGACGTTGACTCATTTTTCGTGATTATCCTTGACGATCTGCGGTTGTGCGACCTATTAACCCTTCAACTTTCGTTAACCAATCTGGGCGGGTTGGCATGCCTGCATGCCGCCGTATGTCGCCATCGCGTTTGCCGCGTTTACAGGAGTGCCGCACATGTCAGGTCAAGGCGATACACCGCTGCCCCGCCTCAGCGGCTTAGCCGATGGGGCCGGCGAGCGGGCCGACCGTGAATCGCGGCCGAGCCCGATCGATATCCATGTCGGGTCGCGTATCCGGCTGCGCCGGACGCTGCTTGGCATGTCGCAGGAGCGGCTCGGCGAAGCGCTGGGGCTGACGTTCCAGCAGGTGCAGAAATACGAGCGCGGCGTGAACCGCGTCGGCGCCTCGCGACTATTCGACTTGTCGCGCGTCCTGGATGTGCCGATCAGCTTCTTTTTCGACGATCTTCCGGAATCCAGCACGCAACAGGCCGCAAGCGTCGGCGGTGGATTGTCGGGCCGTCGGAGTTTCGGGTTGTCCGAACAACAGGAAGGCTTCGGTGACGACCTGCTGCAGCGACGCGAAACCGTGGATCTGGTGCGCGCCTATTACCGCATCACCGATCCCAACCAGCGCAAGAGCGTCTTCAACCTCATCAAAAGCATGACGCCCGACGCGGCGGACTGAAGCACGACACGGCGCGCCCGATGTCCGGCAGGCTCTCGCGCCCGGAGGCCTGGTTGTGTTTTGCCGTGGCCGCGGCGCTTGATACCGCCTCCGGCCTGAGATCCAGCCCGGGCGTCTTGCAGGGGCAACTCCTCAACCCCGACAGCTACATGCGCATGGTACGGCTGCGGGACATGGTCGCCGCAGGAACCCCATTGCATGCCGTGATGCGCGACGGTTCCGGCGCCGGGACGGTGTTGCATTGGTCGCATCTGCTCGATGCCGTGCTTCTGCTCCTGGCGCTGCCGTTCCGCCTGATCATGCCCGGCGACGCGGCGCTGCAGGCGGCGGCGATGCTGCTCGGCCCGTTGTCAGTCGGCAGTGCCGGTGTGGCCGCGGCCTGGGCGATGGCGCCCATCACCGTCGCCGGCACGCGCTGGATGGCCGCCGCCCTTGCCGGCCTCGCCCCACCGGTGATCGTCTACGGGTTCCCCGGCGTCGCTCATCACCATGCCGCCCTCGGCGTCGCTGCGCTGCTGCTGGCAGGCGCTGCCGGGCAGGTGGCAGCCGGAACGCCGCGGGCGGGATGGCTGCTCGGCGGTGTCGCCGGGCTTGGCATCTGGCTGTCGCCCGAGGCAATGCCGTTTGCCTTGCTGGCCTTTGGCGGCGGCGGCGTGGCCTGGCTCACCGCCGCGCGGCCGGAGCCGATCGCGGCCGGCCTGCTTCGTGCCGGCGCCACCTTCCTCGCCGTGACGCTGCTCGCTTTGGCGATCGACCCACCATCAGGTGGCCGCTCCGCCATCGAGCTCGATCGGATCTCCGCGGCTTACGTCCTGCTCGCCGCCATCACCACCGCCGTCGCGCTCGGCCTGACCCGCCTCGCCGGGCGCCGCTGGCTCGGCGTGCTGCTCGGTGCCGCCGGGATTGCCGCCTGGCTCGCCGCCTTCCCCGATGTGCTGCGCGGCCCGGACGCGGCCGCCCCCGAGGCCGCCGCCATGTTCGCGGGGATCGAGGAGATGCTGCCGGTCTCCGGCGTGCCGCAGGCCGTTCTGTTCCTCGGTGACGGCACCATCGCGCTGCTGTTCTGCCTCGCGATGGCGTGGCGCCGACGCGCCTGGACATGGGCCTACGCCGCCGGCTCATTGCTGTTCATGCTGGCGCTCGGCGCGCTCCATATCCGCTTCGCCACCTACGCCACTCTCGCCGGCGCGGCGGCGCTGCCGGCGATCATGAACGCCATCACGCGACGCTGCGCCGGGCGGCCGAACCTCACGGCGCTCGGGCGCGTCGGCATGCTCGTCCTCGCGCTGGCCCCAACCCGCGCCGATGGCATCGCCGCGCAGTTCGGCGGGCCGCCGGCGCTCGCGCCATCAGCGGCGACGCCCTGCCCCATCGCCCCCTTCGCGCCGCATCTGGCCGCCCTCGGTGACGCGGTGGTGCTGAGCGACGTCAACGACGCGCCTGAGTTGCTCTATCGCAGCGGCATCCGCACCGTCGCCTCGCTCTATCACCGCAATGTGCCGGCTTTCCTGCGGATGCGCGATGCCTGGCGTGAAATGCCGGGCGAAACGCCTGGACCCGCCTTCCGCGCCACCGGGGCGCGCTACGTGCTGGTCTGTCCCAGCGGCCCGCGCACGGCGATGGTCGCGGGGCTGGCGGAAACCACCCTGCTCGATCGCCTGCGCGCGGGCGCCCCGCCGGCGTGGCTGCGGCGGGTGGTCGCCGATCCCGCGTCGGGGCTGGTGCTGTTCGAGGTTGCCGCCCAATAGGGGCTTGCGCGGAGCGGAAGAGCACCCCATCTGCGCATCATCGTTCGATATCGAACAATGAGGAGACCAGCAATAATCCAGATCCAGCCTTTCGACCGCCTCGGCCGCTTCCAGAATGCGTGGCTCAACGCCCGCTACCATTTCAGCTTCGGCCAGTACCGTGACCCCGCGCGGCAGGGCGTCGGCGGGCTGGTAGTGTGGAACGACGACGAGATCGCCCCCGGCACCGGGTTCGACCCGCACCCCCATCGCGAGATGGAGATCATCACCTATGTGCGCGAGGGGGCGATCACCCATCGCGACAGCCTCGGCAATGAGGGCCGCACCGAGGCTGGGGACATCCAGGTGATGCATGCCGGCACCGGCATCACCCATGCCGAATACAACCTGGAGGCGACCCCGACCCGGCTGTTCCAGATCTGGATCCACCCGGGCACGCGGGGCGTGGCGCCGGGCTGGGGCGCGCGGAAATTCCCGCGCACCAGCAGCAACGTGCTGACCGCGATGGCGGATGGCCGCGCCGGCGCCGATGGCTCGGCCCTGCCGCTCTATGCCGATGCCGCGGTGCTGGCCGGCACCATCAAGGCGGGCGAGAGCGTCACCCACGCGCTCGGCAAAGGCCGCGTCGGTTATCTCGTCGCCGCCACCGGGACGGTCTCGGTGAACGGCGCCGCCGTCGGCACGCGGGATGGCGTGACGGTCACCGGCGAGGACAGCATCACCATCACCGCCTCGGCCGACGCTGAGGTCGTGCTGGTCGACGTCGTCGGCTAAGCGGCGGCGAGGCGGAGATCG
>CAIYPH010000202.1 GCA_903928045.1 uncultured Rhodospirillales bacterium | reverse complement strand
GGTGGTGAAGAAGGGCTCGAAGGCGAGGCTTGCGATATCCTCAGACATGCCGGCCCCGGTATCGCTGACCTGGACGGCCACATAATCCCCGGCAGCCAGCGCGCCGTGGGCATCGGTGGTGAGGTTGCTGGTGGTGATCGTCAGCGTGCCGCCATCGGGCATCGCGTCGCGGGCATTGGCCGCGAGGTTGAGCAGGGCGGCTTCGATCTGGCTGGGGTCGACCAGCGCCGGCCAGGTGGATTCGGCGAGCTCGGTCTCGATGCGGATACCCTGACCAAGGGTTTCCTCGAGCAGGTCTGACAAAGCGCGGATGGTCGCGTTCATGTCGGTCGGCGCCGGGGTCAGGCGCTGGCGGCGGGAGAAGGAGAGCAACTGGCCGGTCAGGCGGCTGGCGCCCTCGGTTGCCTGCAGGGCGGTATCGACCAGGCGGAGCGAGGTATCCTGCGGGTTCAGGCGGCCGCGCAGCAGGTCCAGCGCGCCCATGATGGTGGTCAGCAGGTTGTTGAAATCATGCGCGATACCGCCGGCGAGCTGGCCGACCGCCTGGAGCTTCTGCGCCTGGCGCAGTGCCTTCTCGGCCTTCTCACGCTCCGCCATCTCCTTTTTGAGCCAGATATTGGTTTCGCACAGCTCCTGGGTCCGCTCGACCACCCGCCGCTCCAGCTCGCCATTGATGCTGCGCAGCACGTCCCGCTGGGCAGCGAGGGCTTCGGCCATTCGGTTGAAGGTGGTGGCAATGCGGCCGAACTCGGTATCGGCGGAGGCGCCGACATCGATGCGGACATCGAAATTCCCCTCCGACCAGGATTTCCCGGCATGCAGGAGCGCCTCGGTGGGGCGACGGAGGAACTGCTCGCCGACCGCGATGCCGAAGCCGAGGGACAGCAGCGCGCCGCCGACGAGGAGCAACTCGCCGGTGAAAGCGAACACCTGGTACCACTGGGCACCAGCCGCGCTATCGGCGGTGACCTGCTGGTGCAGGGTGTATTGCGAAATCGCGAGCACGCCGAGCGCGGGGACCGCGGCGACCGCCACCATCATGAACAATCGCGCCCGCAACCCGGCCCGCGCCATCAGGGTGGAGACATCGGGATCGTCGAGCCGCCGGTTGGGGCCGTAGAAGCGTGTCGTGGTGCTCATGCCGCATCCATGGAAGAATCTGTGTGGCGTCAGCGATAGCGCGGCTTCTGTTAAGCTATCAGCAAGATGCCGGGTTGCCTCGCCGCGCCGCCCTGCTCACAATGTCGGGAAGGCGGAGGAGCCACGGCATGAACAGCGCGTCCTACAAGGTCGAGGCCTACAACACGGCCAAGCAATCCGAGAACCGCATCCACGATGACAGCGTGGCGCAGCGCTTCGGCTTCACCGGCGGGCTGGTGCCGGGGGTGGATGTCTACGCCTACATGACCCATCTGCCGGTCGCCCGCTGGGGGCGGGCCTGGCTGGAGCGCGGCACCCTGGAATGCCGTTTCGGCAAGCCGGTGTATGACGGCATGATCGCCACCGTCTCCTCCACGCCCGATGGAGCGGGGATGCAACTCGCAGTGGAGAGCGAAGGCGTCTCCTGCGCCACCGGTTCCGCCTCGCTCCCCGACACCGCCGAGCCGATCGATCTCGGCTACTGGCCGGTGCCGATCGCGCCCCCCGCCGAGCGCCCCCCGGCCAGCGCCCACTCGCTCGCGGAAGGCCGCTGGCTCGCCATCAACCCGGTGCACGTCACCCCCGATTTCGCCGCGCAGTATTACGCCGACGTGCGCGAAACCCTGCCGCATTACGCGGCCGAGGGGCTGATGCATCCCGGCACCATCCTGCGCACCTGCAACTGGGTGCTCGGCAACAACGTGGTGCTCGGCCCCTGGATCCATGTCGGCAGCAAGGTCACCAACATCTCCGCCGGCCGCATCGGTGAGACGCTGACCGTGCGCGCCCGCGTCGCCCGCAACTATGCCCATAAGGGCCACCTCTTCGTCGATCTCGACGCGCTGGTGCTCGG
>CAIYPH010000201.1 GCA_903928045.1 uncultured Rhodospirillales bacterium | reverse complement strand
GCCATGTCGATCACTCCATGTTCCCCCGCCGTTCGCAGTGGGGGGAGGTTCAAACATGGGTCAATTCTCAGTGGAAAATTCCGACCTTCCCGGGTCAGATCTCAACGGAAATCAACAGGCCAGTCGACACACAAGCGGCGCATCGCTTCCGACGATGCGCCGCCAATGAGTCCGCAGTGAGTCCGCAGCGTCAGTCGACCTTCATTCGATCGCGAAGCGCGGGCCACACGATCGAGTGGGAAAATGTAATAATCTCAAAGAGATAGGGAATGGTGCCCAGGGGCGGAATCGAACCACCGACACTGCGATTTTCAGTCGCATGCTCTACCAACTGAGCTACCTGGGCATTCCGGTGCAGCCCCGAGGGGATGCGGCAGTTGGAGGCGCGGGAAATAGCCCAGGCCGGCCGGGGGATCAACCCATCAAATCGTCATCCTCGTCGCTTTCCGGCGGGGCAGCGGGAACGGCGTAGGATTCGGTGAACCAGCGGCCGAGATCGACGTCCGCGCAGCGGGCCGAGCAGAACGGGCGGAAGCGGGGTTCAGTGGGTTTACGGCAGATCGGGCAGGCGGCTTTGGGGTCAGCCATGCGGGCTCTCGATGGTCCAGGCGGGGGCGGGGGAGAGGCGGGTTTCGACGAGGGCAAGCGGCCGGCCGGCGCGGGCGGCGAAGTCGGCGAGCCCGGTGCCATCGGCGCGGAGCGCGGTGACGATGGCGGGGGTGGCGTGCAAAACAAGCGTCCGCCCAGGGTCCGCGGCGACCCGGGCGGCAGCCTCACGCAACGCGGCGAGGCCGGCGGCGAGCGGGCCCGCAGCATACTCCGCGAGAGGCGGATGGACGCGCGGACGCAGGATTTCGGCCAGGCCCAGGGCGGTGAAGCCGAGGAAGCGCGGCGCCAGCGGGTCGTCGCGCAGTGCGGCGGCGAAATCCGGGGCCAGCGCGGCCCGCTTCTTCGCCGCCATGCCGCCGAGGTCGACCAGGATGGCGCCGGCGAGGTTGCGCAGGCGGATCTGACGGGCCAGCGCCGGGATGAGGGCGCGGTTGGCAGCCGCCTGGGCGCCCGCCTTGGCGCGGCGCTCGGCGGTGGCGGCACCGAGGTCGATATCGAGCGCGGTCAACGCCGGGGTGGTGTGGACATGCAGGCGGGCGCCGCCGGGCAGATCGGCGGAGGGGGTAAAGAGGGCGGCGAATTCGCCCTCCATTTCGTCATCGAAGGCGGGCCCGATGCGCATCCGCCCCGCCAATGCGGGACGCAGGATTGCGGCGAGCGCGGGGTCGTCCACCACCACCTCCGCTGCCGGATGCAAGGCAGCGAGGCGGCGAACGGCGTCGGGACCGCGCTGCAGCAGGGCGGGTGGACCGGCGCCGGGGTCACGCTCGACACGGGTCAGGCGCGGCCCCTTGCCGCCCTGGGCGGCGCGGGTGATGGCGACCGCGATGAAATCCCCCTCGGTCGCCCGGGCCGCGCCGGCGCTGTCCGGCAGGAAGCCGTCGGCATCGGCCAGCGCCACGAAGGCGCCGGCGAGGGCGGGGAGTTTGCGGGTGATGCGGCCGCGATGGATGTCGCCCACCCCGTCCGGGCTGCCGGGCCGCCAGATCGCCGCGTCCACCAGCGTGCCGTCCCAGGCGGCGACCCGCACTTCGCCCGGGCTCGCGCTGGCGAGGATCCTCACGGCAGCGGGAAGCCGGCGCCGCGCAGGAGCTGGGCGGTCTCGAACAGCGGCAGGCCGATCACGTTGGAGTGGCTGCCGGAGAGGAAACGGATCAGCGACGCCGCGCGGCCCTGGATGGCGTAGCCTCCCGCCTTCCCGCGCCATTCGCCGGACGCGAGATAGTCCCGCGTCTGCGCCGGCGTGAGGCGGGCGAAGGTGACCACGCTATCGCACACCCGATGGGTGCGGGCGCCGTTGGGGGCTATGAGGGTGACGCCGGTGAGCACATGATGGCGGCGGCCGGAGAGCAGGTCGAGGCACATCGCGGCTTCGGCCTCCGTTTCGGCCTTGGGCAACACGCGGCTTCCACAGGCGACCACGGTGTCGGCGGCAAGTACATAGGCCCCCTCCGTCGCCGCGGCCGACGCCTTGGCATCGGCCAGGCGAGCGGCGAGCAGGCGCGGGGCTTCGGCCTTGCGTGGAGTCTCGTCGATGTCGGTGGCGACCACGGCGTCGGGCGTGATGCCGATCTGGGCGAGCAGGGCAAGGCGCCGCGGACTGGCCGAGGCCAGGATCAGCCTCACGTGGGCGCGCCTATTTGAACCGGAACGTGATCCGGCCCTTGGAGAGATCGTAGGGCGTCATCTCCACGTTGACCCGATCGCCGGCGAGCACGCGGATGCGGTTTTTGCGCATCTTGCCGCTGGTGTGGGCGAGGATCGTATGTTCGTTGTCGAGTTTCACGCGGAACATGGCGTTGGGCAGAAGCTCCATCACCATTCCGCTGAACTCGATCATGTCTTCTTTCGACATGGGTACTGTGAGTCCTAAAGGTTAGTTGGGGCGCAACATGGTTCCAGGGGGCGGTCAGGTCAAGCGAAGTCGCACGGCGACGCTTCTGGCATGCGCGCCAAGCCCCTCGGCCTCGGCCAGCGCGACGGCCGCCGGGCCGATCTCGGCGAGCGCCAGAGCGGGGTCAGCCAGGCCGGAGGAGCTGATCCAGGTGGTGCGTTTCAGGAAATCGAACACCGAGAGGCCGCTGGCGAAGCGGGCGGAGCGGCCGGTCGGCAGCACGTGGTTGGGTCCCCCCACGTAGTCACCGATCGCCTCGGGGCAGGCGCGGCCGAGGAAGGCGGCGCCGGCGTGGCGGATGCGGGCGAAAAACGCCTCGGGGTCCGGGAGCATCACCTGCAGATGCTCGGGGGCGAGGCGATCGACCAGCGGGATGGCTTCGTCGAAGCTGCGCACCAGGATGATCGCCCCATGGGCGGCCCAGGAGGCGCTGGCGATCGCGGTACGTGGCAGGGTTTCCAGTTCGGCGGCGACTGCGGCGGCGACGCTATCGGCGAAGGCCGCGTCGTCGGTGATGAGGATGGCCTGGGCCGCTTCGTCGTGCTCGGCCTGGGCGAGCAGGTCGATCGCGACATGGCGCGGGTCGTTGGTGGCGTCGGCGACGATCACCACCTCCGAAGGGCCGGCGATGCTGTCGATACCGACGCGGCCGAATACCTGGCGCTTGGCCTCGGCGACATAGGCGTTTCCGGGGCCGACGATGCGATCGACCGGGGCGATCGTCGCGGTCCCGTAGGCGAGCGCGGCGACCGCTTGGGCCCCGCCGACGCGGTAGATCTCGCTCACCCCGGCGCGGCTTGCGGCGGCGAGAACGAGGGGGTTCAGCACGCCATCGGGGGTCGGCACGCACATCGCGACCCGGCCGACGCCGGCGGCGCGGGCGGGGAGGGCGTTCATCAGCACCGAGGAGGGATAGGCCGCCTTGCCGCCGGGGACGTAGATGCCGACGGCATCGAGTGCGGACCAGCGCATACCGAGGGTGAGGCCGGTCTCGTCGGGGAGGACGAGGTCGGCGGGGAGCTGGGCGCGGTGGAAGCGCTCGATGCGGGTGGCCGCGAGGTCGAGGGCGGCCATCAGCGTGGCGGGGATGGAGGCGACCGCGGCGTCGATTTCGGCTGACGTGATGGCGAGGCGATCGGCCGTGATCGCCATGCGGTCGAACCTGGCGGTGTAGTCGCAGAGGGCGGCGTCCCCGCGGGCGCGCACATCGGCGATGATGGCGGCGACCACATCTCCCACCGTCTCGGTGGTTTCGCGGGCCTCGTCGAGCAGGGCGGCGAATTCGGCGGCGAAGCCGGGGGCGGCGGTGGAGAGGCGCTTCATGCCGGCAGGGCCGCGCGGAATTTGGCGATCCAGGCGCCGATCTCCTCCGGCCGCGTTTTCAGCGCGGTGCGGTTGACGATCAGGCGGCTGGTGACCTTGGCGATCACCTCGGTCTCCACCAGGCCGTTGGCCTTCAGCGTCGAGCCGGTGGCGACGAGGTCGACGATCAGGCGGGTGAGGCCGAGCGCCGGGGCCAGTTCCATCGCGCCGTTGAGATGCACGATCTCGGCCTGCACACCGCGGCTGGCGAAATGGCGGCGCGCGATGTTGGGATATTTCGAGGCCACGCGAACGCGGGACCACTCGCGCGGATCGTCGGTCCCCGCGGTGGCGACCGGCTCGGCGACCGAGACGCGGCAGGCGCCGATGCCGAGGTCGAGCGGGGCGTAGATCTCGGGGTAGTCGAACTCCATCAGCACATCGGCGCCGCAAATGCCGATCTGGGCGGCGCCATGGGCGACGAAGGTCGCGACGTCGAAGCTGCGCACGCGGACGACGTCGAGCCCCGGATCGTCGGTGGGGAAGCGGAGGTGGCGACTGTGCTCGTCGTTCCAGCCATTTCCGGGATGGATGCCGGTGCGATGGAGCAGCGGGGCGCATTCGGAGAGGATGCGGCCCTTGGGCAGCGCGAGGATGAGAGGGGCGGCAGTGTCGGGCGCGAAGGCGGCGTCCCGGAAGGCGATGGTCATGGCGTCGTCCCAGGCTGGGTGCGCGGCAGCTACACCCGGCGCCGACCGCGAGGTAGAGGGCAATCGACAAGGCAGCCGCGACGCAGCATGCTGCCTCCGCATTTGATGGAGGCGGCCATGGGCCTGAACGCACTCAACCACTTCACCATCCGCACCGCGGACCTGGAGCGGACCAAGAGCTTCTACAGCGACATCCTCGGCCTGCCGGTGGGCTACCGGCCGCCGCTCGGCTTCCCCGGCTACTGGCTCTATTGCGGCGACGTGCCGACCGTCCATCTGATCGGCCCACGCACCGGCGACGTTGGCGCGCGGGCGAGCGGGCCGACCGGGCTGTTCGACCATATCGCCTTCTCCTGCACCGGGCTGGCCGAGATGCGCGCCAATCTGGCGAAGTACGGCATCAGCTACGAAACCCGCATCATCCCGCGGGACCGGCAGACCCAGCTGTTCCTGCATGACCCCGATGGTATCGCGGTGGAGCTGAATTTTCCTCCCAATGAGACGGACGCCTGAGCCGAGGGGGAAGGAAGCGCTTCTATTTGAAAAAAAGAAGCGCAATTTTTTATTCGTCGCGGTTGATGCGCTCGGATGGGGCGGAGCTGGGCAGTTGATGTATATCGTTGTTATACCGTAACAAAATGGGCGTGCGGAGTTACGTTGCGCCAGATCGTGAATTCGGGCGGGGCGCGGGGGGCTTGGCGCGGGACGGCGGGAGGGCGGACTGCCGGCGCATGTGGGGCGGGGCGGGGCAGGGGGATGACGGAGACCGGGCGCGGTTCGGGCGTGAGGGGGGCTTCGGCCTGAGGCGCTTCTTCCGGCGTTGCCAGGGCAATCGCGAGGGCGGCGACGTAGCGTTCGATGTGGCGCTGCGCACGGGCGTGGGCGCGGCGGATGGGGTGGCGGGGGGCGAGGGCCGAGATGTCCCCGAAGAGCGCATCCAGCATGGCAAGCAGAATCCGACCGATCGCTTGCGCGACGGCGGACGCGGCGTCCATT
>CAIYPH010000200.1 GCA_903928045.1 uncultured Rhodospirillales bacterium | reverse complement strand
GCTTCTTTTTTGAAAAAAAGAAGCAAAAAACTTTTATCTGCTGGCTTCGGAGTTTCCCCGGGCAACCTTGAACCAAACGGATAGAAAGTTTTTTGGTTCTTTTTGTTCACAAAAAGAACACCCTTACTTCTCCCACCTTCAAAGGCTAACCAACTGCCCTCCGGCCGCCGCCGCAAGAAACGTCACCACCCCCGCGACATCCACCCCAGGGGCGAGATTGCCGTCATCGAGCCCGGCCATACGCAGCCCGGCGTCGCAGGCGATCAGCCGTACGCCGAGTTCGGCCGCGGCCGCGCGGAGTTCTTCGAGCCCGGCAACGCCGCGGGCGCGGATGACGGCATCGCGGCCGGCGTCTTCCAGGCTGCTCCAATCCGCCAGCAGGGCGCGGCAGCCCTGGTTGGTGGCGAACAGCGTGACTTCGCGGCCCACTGCGGCGGCGCCGGTGGCGAGCACGAAGGCGTAGTGCGCGCGCTCGTGGCTGCCGGAGATCAGCAGGATGCCGAGCGGCTCAGACGGCACAGGCCGGCCCGTCGGTGGCGCCATGGGCGGAGAGGTCGTGAATGCTTGGTTCGGCACCGCAGGAGGCGCAGTGCGGATCGGCGCGCAGGCGGATGGTGCGGAACTTGGTGGCCAGCGCGTCCCAGATCAGCAGCCGGCCGGCCAGCGTCTCGCCGATGCCGAGGATCTCCTTCAGCACCTCGGTGGCCTGCAGGGTGCCCATCACGCCGGTGACGGCGCCGAGGACGCCGGCCTCGGAGCAGGTCGGCACCATGCCGGGGGGCGGGGGCTCGGGGTAGAGGCAGCGATAGCAGGGGAAATGCCCGCCCTCGGTCGCCAGATGAGGCTTGAACACGGCGAGCTGCCCCTCGAAGCGCAGCACGGCGGCAGAGACGAGGGTTTTCTTCGCCAGCACGCAGGCGTCCGAGATCAGGAAGCGGGTGGGGAAGTTGTCGGTGCCGTCGCAGATGATGTCGTAGCGGGCGAAGAGATCGAGGATGTTGTCGCGGTCGAGCCGGGTGTGGTGGGTCTCAATGGTGACGTTTGGGTTGATTGCCCGGGCGCTGGCGGAGGCGGTTTCCACCTTGGGGCGGCCGATGCCGTCCGTGGTATGGGCGATCTGGCGCTGGAGGTTGGAGATATCCACCTCGTCGTCATCCACCAGCCCGATGCGCCCTACGCCGGCGGCGGCGAGATAGAGCAGCAGTGGCGAGCCTAGCCCGCCGGCGCCGATGATCAGCACCGAGGCGTCGCGCAGCATCGCCTGGCCGGTACCGCCGACATCCTCGAGCAGGATATGGCGGGAGTAGCGGCGGATTTCGTCTTCGGAGAAATCGAGGTTCATGGCACGGCCTCATATGGGCGCTTGGGTGGCGTTGCCACAGGGGGTTCAGCCCGCCTTACGCTCCAGCTCGATGAAGATGCTCGGCACCAGGGCGGCGTTCTCGCGCACGGTGAAGAGATGGGTGCCCGGCTTGCGGCCGGTGCGGAGTTCCGAGACCGGCACCCCGGTGGCGGCAAGGCGGGCGTGGTCAGCCACCAAAGTGGGGCTGCGCCAGGCGAGACCGTTGAAGTGGTTCGGCTGATCGGAGGCTGCTTCGCCCGCCGGCTGCACCACCTCCACCACCAGGTCACCGCAGCGGAAGAACAGGAAGCGGGTGTTCCAGTTGGTACGATCGAGCCGCAGATCGAGGCCGAGCCGGGCTCCGAACAACGCGAGCGCGCGGTCCGGGCTGTGGGTGCGGATCACTACGTGATCGATGCCGACTCCTGGGCCAGCAGGAATCGAAGCGCGTTCCACCAGCAGCAGCCTGGTGCCGACGGTTGCGGCATCATCGAGCACCACGGCGCGGGTTTCGCCGCCATCCTCCGCCGTCCAGCCGAAAGGTTCGCCGCAAGGTAGGCCGCGGCGGGTGAGCAAGGCGCGGGCGGCATCGAGATCGGCGACCGCGAAACCGGCGGCCTCCTGGGCGGCGCGGCCGTCGGCGGGCGCGGGTGCGAGGCCGAGCGGATTGCCGGGCTGCGGGGCCATCAGCAGGATCGTCGTATTGGCGAGGCGGAACGCCGCCGCTTCCATGCCAGCGACCGTACCAACGCGATCGGGCCCACGGCCGAGCACGGTCGCGAGCTTTGCCGCGGCGGCGGCGAGGTCAGTGGTCGCCAACAGCAGGTGGTCGAGAGCGTGGATCATTTGAACCAGAACACCCCCATTTGGTCGATTTCCTGGATAGGAGCCGTGATTCCCCGCGCGTCGCGGAACTCTTCCACCGCTGCCTTACATCCGCGCACGACATGGTAGTCGTCCACAATCACGGCGCCGCCGGGGGAAACCTTGTCGTAGAGGGCCTGCAAAGCATCCATTGTGGAGACATACATGTCGCCGTCGAGCCGCAGCACCGAGATCGCCGAAATTGGCGCATGCGGCAACGTGTCGCTGAACCAGCCTTTAAGAAAACGTACCTGGTCGTCCAGCAAGCCATAGCGGCGGAAGTTCTCCTGCACCTCCTCGATGGAAATGGCCAGGGCCGTGAACAAGTGATGTTTATCGCCGACATCGGTCGGGTGGCTGTCGGCGGCCGGCGGTGGCAGCCCCGCAAAGGAGTCCGCCACCCAGACAAGCCGATCGGTTACACCATAGGCCCTGAAGACCGCGCGCGCGAAAATGCATGCGCCGCCGCGCCAAACCCCTGTTTCGATGAAATCGCCGGGAATGTCCTGCGCGATTACATGTTCGAGCATGGCCCGGAGGTTGCTCATCCGCTTGCGGCCGATCATCGAATGCGCATGGAGCGGCCAATCCTGCCCAACCTCGCGCAAAGCAGCGTTGAAACCGGGCCCTGACCATGGATCCTGTGCCGGGTCCTGATAAATCATCCCGAGGATGCAATCCTCGATCAGGCGCAGATAAGCATCGCGCATTTCAGCCACCACGCTTGCCTCCTTGCTCGATGGTTCGGCTGAAGCGACGAGCTATCGCCCTGCGAGCGCCCAGGCCAGCACACCCTTCTGCGCATGCAGCCGGTTTTCCGCCTCGTCGAACACCACGCTCTGCGGCCCGTCGATCACCTCGGCGGTCATTTCCTCGCCGCGATGGGCGGGGAGGCAGTGCATGAAGATCGCGTCCTTCGCCGCCTTCGCCATCAGCGCGCTGGTCACCTGATAGGGCATCAGCAGATTATGGCGGTTGGAGGCGGGATCGTCGGACATGCTGACCCAGGTATCCGTCACCACGCAGGCGGCGCCGGCGACGGCGGCCTCGGGGTCGGTGGTGAGTTGCACGTCGGCGCCCTGCGCCTTGGCCCAGGCAATCAGCTCGGCCGCCGGCGACAGCTCGGCGGGGGTCGCCAGCCGCAGCGTGAAGCCGAAGCGCACCGCGCTCTCGATCCAGGAGCGCGCGACGTTGTTGCCATCACCGACCCAGGCGACCACCTGACCGGCGATCGGGCCCTTATGCTCCTCGAAGGTCATCACATCCGCCATCAGCTGGCAGGGATGGCTCTCGGCGGTGAGGCCATTGATGACGGGGATGGTGGCGTTCTCCGCCATCTCATGCAGCTTGGCGGGATTATCGGTGCGATACATCACCGCATCCACGTAGCGCGACAGCACGCGCGCCGTGTCGGCCACCGT
>CAIYPH010000199.1 GCA_903928045.1 uncultured Rhodospirillales bacterium | reverse complement strand
GTGTGTACCGGTTCACACCATCCCGTGTAGCCAAGCCAACGGCAACGAAGTCAGAAAAAGTTTTTTTGGTTCTTTTTGTTCACAAAAAGAACTGCTTCCCCCTCAAACCCCGCCCCAAACCTCACGCGCCACCTCAACGCAAAGCTCAAGCTTGCGCCACTGCTCGTCCTCCGTGAGGAGGTTGCCCTCCTCGGTGCTGGCGAAGCCGCATTGCGGGCTGAGGGCGAGTTGTTCGAGGGGGACGAATTTCGCGGCCTCGTCGATGCGCCGCTTCAGCTCGTCCTTGCTTTCGAGCTGCCCGGTTTTGCTGGTGACCAGGCCAAGCACCACCATTTTGGGGCCACGGGGGACGAAGCGCAGGGGCTCGAATCCGCCGGCGCGCTCGCTGTCCCATTCCATGAAGTAGGCATCGACGTTGATGCGGTTGAACAGGGTTTCGGCGACGGGCTCGTAGCCGCCGGAGGCAACGAAGGTGGAGCGGAAATTGCCGCGGCAGAGATGCATGGAGACGGCCATGTCGGCGGGGCGGGCGTCGATCGCGCGGTTGATGAGGGTGGCGTAGATGTCGACGAGGCCCTCGATGTAGTCGCCGCGTTCCTTGAGCTGGGCGATCTGCTCGGGGTCACAGAGATAGGCGAGGTTGACCTCGTCGAGCTGGAGGTAGCGGCAGCCGGCGGCGGCGAAATCCTGCACGGCGTCATGGTAGGCGGTGCCGAGATCGGCGAAGAACTGGCCGAGATCGGGGTAGATCGAGCGGTCGATCGAGGAGCGGCCGCCGCGGAAATGCAGGACGGAGGGCGAGGGAATGGTCTGCTTGGCGATCGCGGTGGTCACCTTGGAAGCGGTGAAGCGGTAGTCAGGGATGAAGGCCTTCTCACCCCAGCCGATGCGCCCGTTCACCCGGAGCCGGTGGGGGAGGAGGACGCCGCCCTTGAACTCGATCTTCTGCTCGGGGACGTAGAGTTCCGCGCCGTCGAGCTTGGCGACGAAATCGTAGTGCCAGTAGGCGCGGCGGTATTCGCCGTCGGTCGCGGCGCGCAGGCCGATCGATTCCTGCTTGGCGATGGCTTCGGCGATGCAGCTGTCCTCGATTTCACGCAATGCATCGGCGGGCAGGGAGCCGGCGGCGTGGGCGGCGCGGGCCTCGCGCAGGCGGACGGGGCGCAGCAGGCTGCCGACATGGTCGGCGCGGAAGGGCGGGCGGGTGCGGGCGGTCATGGCGTATCTCCCCGGGGGTTGCCGCTATTTGGGGGGTGACGGCGGTTTCGTCAAAGCCTGCCGGGTTGGACGTGGCGCGCGGCAGGGGCTAAGCCGCGGCGCATGACTCTCTCCCAAGCGATGGCCTTCCTCGTCGAGGCCTGCCGCCAGCGGGCGGGCCGGGTGATCCTGGCCGGGCTCGCCCTCGGGCTGCTATGTGCCGGCCTCGCCGCCTGGCGGCTCGACATGTCGACCGACACCGACGCGCTGTTCTCCCCGAGCCTGCCCTGGCGCCAGCGCGCCATGGCGTTCGACCGCGACTTCCCGCAATTCCATGACCTCGTGGTGGCGGTGATCGAGGCCGACAGCCCCGAAGCCGCCGACGAGACCGCGGCCGGGCTCACCGCCGCGCTGTCCGCCGACACCACCCATTTCAAATCCGCCCGTAGGCCGGATTCGTCGCCCTACTTCGACACCAACGGACTGCTGTTCCTCTCCCAGGCCGAATTGCAGGACCTGCTGGACCGCACCATCGACGCCCAGCCCTTCCTCGGCCAGCTCGTCGCGGACCCCTCGGCGCGCGGCCTGTTCGCCGCCCTGTCCCTGCTGGCGATGGGCGCCGGCCAGGGCGCCGACCTCACCGCCTTCGCCGGCCCGCTCGGCGCCTTCCACACCGCCCTCGCCGACGCCGCCGCCGAGCGAGCGCGTCCCCTCTCCTGGCAGGCGCTGCTGGGGGGCGGGCTGGCCGAGAAGGCCGGGAAGTTCCGCTTCGTGCTGGCACAGGCGAAGCTCGACCTCACCGCCCTGGAACCCGGCGCGGCGGCGGTGGACGCGCTCCGAGCCGCCGCACGCAAGCTGGAATTCATCGCCAACGGCTCCGCCCGGCTGCGCGTCACCGGGGCGGTTCCGCTCGCCGACGAGGAATTCGCCACGGTCGCGCAGGGCGCGCTCACCGGCACCCTCGTCAGTGCGGCCCTGGTGCTGCTGTGGCTGATCCTCGCGGTGCGCAGCTGGCGGCTGATCGTGCCGATCGTCGCCACGCTGACGCTGGGGCTGGTGGTGACCACCGGCTTCGCGGCACTGGCGATCGGCACGCTGAACCTGATCTCGGTGGCCTTCGCGGTGCTGTTCGTCGGCATCGCCGTCGATTTCGCCATCCAGTTCTGCGTCCGCCTGCGCGAAATGCGCCACGCCTACCCCGACGGCACCGCGGCGCAGGTGATGCAGGCGGCGGGCGCGGTCGCCGGGCCGGCGATCCTGGTGTCGGCCGTCGCGGCGGCGGCCGGCTTCCTCGCCTTCGCGCCAACCTCCTTCCGCGGCGTCGCCGAACTCGGGATCATCGCCGGCTTCGGCATGCTGGTGGCCCTTGCCGCCACGCTGACCTTCCTGCCGGCGATGCTGACGCTGTGCCGGACCCGCGCGGAAGGCGCCGAGGTCGGTCTTGCCATTGGCGACCGGCTCGAAGCCTTCTTGCAACCGCGCCGGCGGATCGTGCTTGGCGGCTTCGCGCTCGCCGGGTTGCTCGGCGCCCTCCTGCTGCCCCGGCTCACGTTTGACTCCGACCCCCTGCATACGAAAGACCCGACGACCGAGGCGATGCGCACGCTGGCCGACCTTGCCGCCTCCCCGCTCACCAACCCCTATACCGCCGACATCATCGTGCCCGGCCGCGCCGAGGCGGAGGCGCTGATGCCCCGTCTGGCCGCCTTGAAGACCGCCGGCGACGTGCTGAGCCTGGCGAGCTTCGTGCCGGCCGACCAGCCCGCCAAACTCGCCGCCATCGCCGATGCCGCCGGGCTGCTGCGCGCCACGCTCGCCCCGCGCACCCCGGCCGCGCCGGTGACGGCGGCCGATCTGCGGCTGGGCGCCACCGCGACGCTCAAGCAGATCAATGCCGCAAAGGCCCGGCTCAAACCCGACAGCCCGTTGCTCGCCATCGCCGCCGACCTCGCCGCGCTGGCCGCGGCGCCCGATCAGGTGCTGCTGGCCGCCGATGCGGCGCTGGTGCGCTTTCTGCCGCAGCAGCTCGGCCATTTGCGCACCTCGCTCGCCGCCGCGCCGGTCACCGCCGAGAGCATCCCGCCGGATCTCGCGCGGGACTGGCGGCTGCCCGACGGACGGGTGCGCATCCAGGTGACCCCGGCGGTTGAGGTGAAGGGCGCCGAGGCGCTCGCCCGCTTCGTCGCCGAGGTGCGGGCGGTGGCGCCGGAGGCGGGCGGCTCGGCGGTGCAGATCGTCGAGACCGCCGAGACCATCACCGGCGCCTTCCGCACCGCGGCGTTGCTGGCGCTCGGCGCCATCGCCGTGCTGCTCGCCGCCGTGCTGCGCCGGCCGCTCGATGTCGGGCTGGTGCTGCTGTCCCTTGCCCTCTCGGCGCTGCTGACGGTGCTGGGCGCCGCCGTGCTGGGCCTGTCGCTCAACTTCGCCAACATCATCGCCCTCCCGCTGCTGCAAGGCGTCGGCGTGTCGTTCAACATCTACTTCGTGATGAACTGGCGGGCCGGGCAGTCCCGCTTTCTCGGCACCGCGACCGCGCGGGGGATCCTGTTCTCGGCGCTGACCACCGCGACCGCCTTCGGCTCGCTGGCCTTGAGCCGGCACCCCGGAACCGCCAGCATGGGGGCGCTGCTGTTGCTCAGCCTCGCCGCGACCCTGCTGGTGACGCTGGTTTTCCTGCCCGTTCTGCTGCGGGCCTTGATGCGCGAGGCGCGATGAGACCTGCCGCCGCCCTTCTGCCCCTCCTGCTCGCCGCCGCGCCGGCCTGGGCGGATCGGCTGGTGCTTCCGGCGGCGGTGGAGCGGACGGGCAGCATCGAGGCGCAGTTCATCGCCGACCCGCCGTTGAGCGCGCCCGCCGAGGTCGCGGTGGACTGGACGGACGCGCTCGGGCGGCACGTCGCCCATTTTACCCTGATCGCCAATCCGGACGCGCCCGCCTCGGTCAGGCTCGACCTCCGCCATGCGGTGGCGATGGGCAATACGCTGCGCAGCGTCAGCATCCGCGACGGCACCCGCCATGAGGCGGCGGCCGGGTTCATCGCCCGCCCGGCGCCGGGCGTGTGGGATGATTTCCAGCTCATCAGCTACGCCGAGCAATCCCCCGCCCGCCACACCGCCATGCGCGCCCTCGGCATTACGGGGGTGAAGGTGTTCGGCCACCGGGTGCCCTTCTCCGGCGCCGACGTCGCGCCGCGGATCGCCGCCCCGCTGGCGGGGGATTTCCGCTGGTATGTCGAGAACATCGCCACCGATTTCTACTCCCCCTACCATATGTGGACCCCGGAGCACGGCAACGACGTGACCTGGCAGTTCACCCAGGCCCAGGCCCGCCACCAGGCGGATCCGCGCGATCTCAGCGTGTTCGAGCGGCGGCCGAGCCTGTCGGACCCCGCCTGGATCGCCCGCATCGGCAGCCGCCTGGCCGCGCATGTGCGGGCCCATGGCGACTACCGGCCGCTCTACTACTCGCTCGGCGACGAGCCCGGCATCGCCGACCTCGCCGCCGCCTGGGACTTCGACCGCTCGCCGCTCGTTTTGGCGGATTTCCGAGACTGGCTGCGCCGGCGGCGGGGCAGTCTGGCCGCGGTGAATGCCGCCTGGGGCACCGCGTTCCCCAGCTGGGACAGCGTAATGCCGGAGACCACGACGGCGGCGATGGGGCGGACCGACGGGCGCTATGCCGCCTGGAACGACCACAAGGCCTTCATGGACGCCAGCTTCGCCGCCGCCATCCGCGCCGGCACCGAGGCGCTGCATGCCGCCGATCCGGCCGCGCTGGCGGCGATCGAGGGTGGACAGATCCCCGGCTGGGGCGGGTGGAACTACGCGGAGCTGGCCGGCGCGGTCGATCTGATGGAGATCTACGACGTCGGGCAGAACGTCGAGATCGCCCGGTCGCAGAACCCCGGCCTGATCCCGATCGGCACCGTGTTCGGCCATGACGAGGCGGCACGGCGGCAGATCTGGCACGCGGCGCTGGGCGGCAGCCGCGGGCTGATCCTGTGGGACGACGACGACAGCATGCTCCGCGACGACGGCACACCCGGCCCCGCCGGCGCCGCACTGGCGCCGGCGCTGGGCGCGTTGCGCGGCGGGCTTGGCGCCCTGCTGATCGCCTCGCCCCCTCCCCCCTCCCCGGTCGCGGCGCTGTACTCGCCCGCGAGCTTCCGCCTGCGCTGGCTGCTCGACCACCGCGCCGCCGGGGACGCCTGGACGCGGCGGTCCTCCGAGCTGGAAGGCGAGGACAACGCTATCCGCGCGGCGATGCGCTCCGTCGCCGCCGCCTTCGGCGCGCTCGGTCTCGCGCCGCGCTGGATCACCCCCGAGCAACTCGCCGCCGGCCTGCCGGCCGATATCCGCGTGCTGGCGCTGCCCGGCGCGCTGGCGTTGTCGGACGCCGAGATAACCGCCATCGCCGCCTTCGCCGGCCGCGGCGGCCAGGTCGTCAGCGAAGGCGAAACCGGCGCCTTCGACGGCGATGCCAATTGCCGCGCCGGACCGGCACTGCGCCCCGGCCTCGCCACGGCGCTCGACCCGGCCAACTTGCGCCGCAGCCTCGCCACCGCCGGTATCGTGCCCGAGATCACCGCCGAAGACGCCGCCCGCATCACGCTGCGCCGCAACGGCGCCGCCACCCTGGCCGGCATCGAATTCCCCCCGGATATCAGCGGCCCGCGCACCATCACCCTCGCCGCGCCCGCCTTCGTCCGCGACCTCGCCCGCGACCCCGCGGTCTGGACCCGCACCGACCGCCTGACCTTCGAGGCCGGCACCGAACGGCCGGCACTGCTCGCCCTGCTGCCCGCGCCCCCTGTGCCACCCAGCATCTTGGCGCCCTCCGTGGCGCGGGCCGGCGACCGCGTGACCGCCGAACTGCGCCTGCCGGGCGCTGGCGTGCTGCATGTCGAACTGCGCGATCCATCCGGGCGCCTCGCCGGGGCCTATTCGGGCAATGCGCGTGTGGACGGCGGACGCGTGACCTGGGCTGTTCCCTTCGCCCTTGATGACGCGGCGGGGGAGTGGGTGCTCAGGGTGCTCGATGTGCTGGGGGGCGGCTCGGCGCGGGCGGTGATTCGGGTTATCGCGGGGGGAAGGAAGTAAGGAAGCGCTTCTTTTTTGGAAAAAAGAAGCAAAAAACTTTTGGCACTTTGTTGCCGTTGGCGGGGTTTTTTAGGCGGGATTCCGCATTTAATTAACTAATCGAAATGATATGGACACGATTCTCCCACGTGCGAGGATGTGGTTTTTGACTTCGTCGGTCGCGCATGGCGATGCCGGTGGGGGACGTTGTGGGGCGTGCGGCCACACGCGGCCTTGCGGCGGGCGGACGGGGTGCGGGTTTAGGGATGTCGCGCGCGGGGCGCGCAACGATGGTACGGCGTGCCGGGCGCGCGCCGATGGCGCGATGCGGGCGCATTTCTCCTGCCCGCTTGCCTCGGGCTCGGCGCGGGGTGACCGGGGCGGCGATGTGGGGGACGGCGATGTGGGGGACTGGCGGCGGCGCGGTGGCGAGGCGGTGCATGAAGGCGGCGAAATCGTTGGAGAGTTTTTCCAGGCTGGCGCGCAAGGCGCGGCCGCCGGGGAGGAAGCGCCAGAACCCGAGCGTACCGGTGATTGCCGCGAGCAGCCCGCACACGACCTCAGCCAGACGGACCGCGGGATGCGGTTCGCCGTGGGTGAGCTCAGGGGATGAAGTCGCCTGGGTCATGACCTCGACTTTAGATGAATAAACAATCTTAGTCAAGGACAATTTTCAAAATTTCTGGATAATTTGCGTCGTCCCACCCGAGGGGGGAAAGCGTTCCGACGGCCTCAAGGAGTGGGGGCGCGATGGTGGGAGCGGTACACACCAGACGGATAGAAGTTCTTTGCTTCTTTTTTTCAAAAAAGAAGCGCTTTCACACCATATGGCAGGCCGCCCGATGACCGGGCGCGATATCGCGCAAGTCAGGCGTCTCGGAGCGGCAGCGGGCTTCGGCGCGGGGGCAGCGCTGGGCGAAGGCGCAGCCGGCGGGGCGGTTGAGCATGGAGGGGACTTCGCCGGCCAGGGCCGGTTTGCGCACGCGGTCGGGGTCCGGACGGGGGACGACGTCGAGCAGGGCCTGGGTGTAGGGGTGCTGGGGCGCGGCGTAGAGGGCGGCGCGGGAGGCGATTTCGACGATGCTGCCGGCGTACATGACGGCGACATTGCGCGACATGCTGCGGACAACCGCGAGATCATGGGCGATGAAGAGGTAGCCGAGGCCGAAGCGCTCTTGCAGATCGAGCAGGAGGTTGACGATTTGCGCCTGCATCGAGACATCGAGCGCGGAGACGGGTTCGTCGCAGACGATGAATTCGGGGCGGAGTGCGAGGGCGCGGGCGATGCCGATGCGCTGGCGCTGGCCGCCGGAGAATTCGTGGGGGTAGCGATCGGCGGAGGCGGCGGGGAGGCCGACCATGTCGAGCAGTTCGGCGACGCGTTCGGCGCGTTCGGCGCGGGGGAGGCCGCCCTTGATGTCGAGCGGTTCGGCGATGGCGTCGCGGACGCGCATGCGCGGGTTGAGCGAGCCGTTGGGGTCCTGGAAGACGAACTGCATGCGATGGCGGACAGTGGCGAGGCGGGCGCCGCCGCCGGGGCCGGTGACGGTTTCGCCGAACAAGGTGACCTCGCCCGAGGTGACGGGGATGAGACCGATCAGCATGCGGCCGGTGGTGGATTTGCCGGAGCCGGATTCGCCGACCAGGCCGAGGGTTTCACCGGCGGCGATGTCGAAGCTGACATTGTTCACGGCGCGAAGCGTGCGGTCGGGGCCGGTGGGGAATTCCTTCACCAGGTCGCGCGCGATGACGATGGGGGGGCTCATGGCGCGGTCTTCCGGCGCAGGCGGGGCGGGCAGCGGGCGAGGTGGTTGTCGCCGACGGTGACCAGATCGGGGGCGGCTTCGCGGCAGGCCGGTTCCACCTCGGCGCAGCGCGGCGAGAAGCGGCAGCCGGGGATGCGGCGGGCGGGGTCGGGGATGCTGCCGGCGATTGTGGGCAGGCGGGTGACGTCGTGATCGAGCGGCGGAATGGCAGCCAGGAGGCCTGATGTGTAGGGGTGCATGGGCTGGCGGAACAGAGCGCGGGCGGGGGCGGCCTCGACGACGCGGCCGGCGTACATGACGAGGACGCGGCGGGCGAATTCGGCGATCACCCCGAGATCGTGGGAAATCAGGATGACGGACATGCCGAGCTCGGCCTGGAGATCGCGCAGGAGGTCGAGGATCTGGGCCTGGATGGTGACATCGAGCGCGGTGGTGGGTTCGTCGGCGATGAGGAGTTTGGGGCGGCAGGCGATGGCGATGGCGATCATCACGCGCTGGCGCATGCCGCCGGAGAGCTGGTGGGGATAGGCATCGACGCGATGGGCGGCGTCGGCGATGCGCACCATGTCGAGCAGCCCCACCGCACGCCTTCGCGCGGCGCTCCGATCCAATCCCTGGTGCAGCATCAGGGTTTCGCTGATCTGGTCGGCGACGGTGAGCACCGGGTTCAGCGAGGACATCGGGTCCTGGAAGATCATCGCGATCTCGCCGCCGCGAATGCGCCGCATGGCGCGCTCGGGCAGTTTCAGCAGGTTCTGCCCGGCATAGTCGATGCTGCCGGTGGGGATGCGGGTGGTGGAGGCGGCGTGCAGGCCGAGGAGGGACAGGGCGGTGACCGATTTGCCGCTGCCGGATTCGCCGACGATGCCCAGCGTCTCCTGGGCGCCAAGCTCGAAGCCGACCTGCTCGACGGCGGTGAGCCAGCCGGCATCGGTGCGGAATTGCACGGTGAGGTCGCGCACGGCGAGGAGGGGGGTGGTCATGCGGGTCGCCAGGAGGCAAGGAAGGGTGTTCTTTTTGTGAACAAAAAGAACCAAAAAAACTTTTTATTCCATGCTCGATGCTGCCTTGCCCATGCGGGATCGCCGGAGCGGTGCGCTGTAGTGGATAAAAGTTTTTTGCTCCTCTTTTTTTTCCAAAAAAGGAGCACTTCCTTCGCCTGCGCGTCTATCATGTCTCGACCTTCAGGCGCGGATCCAGCACGTCCCGCAGGCCGTCGCCGAGGAGGTTCATGCCGAGGGTGGCGAGGCTGATGGCGAGGCCGGGGAAGAACATGATCCACCAGGAATCGACGGCCTGGTCGCGGCCTTCGGCGAGGATGTTGCCCCAGGAGGGGGCGGGGGGGTGGGGGGCCGATGCCGAGGAAGGAGAGGGCGGCTTCGGCGAGGAT
>CAIYPH010000198.1 GCA_903928045.1 uncultured Rhodospirillales bacterium | reverse complement strand
TCGCCGCCGCCGCCGCCATGATCCCGCAAACGATGTGGCGGGCGGCCGACCCGCGCATGCGCCTGGCAATCGCCGCCCTCACCCTGCCGCTCGCCGCCTACGCCCTGGCCACCGCCAGCGCGGCCGCGCTGCCTCTTGGCCTGGCCGCGCTGGTCGGGGGCAGTCTCGCCGGCCGGCGTGGCGCGGCGGAAGGATGGATCGCGGCCGCGGCGCTTGGCATCGCCGCCCTGGCCGGGGGAGGCGAGGCGCCGGCCCAGGGCATGGCGGCGGCCTGTCTGGTCGGCATCGCCGGCGCCGTGCCCGGGCGGCATGGCGGGACGGCGCGGATCGCCGCGCTCGTGCTGGCGATCCCGTGCCTGCTGCCGGTCGCCGCTGGCCTCGCGGCGCGGTCACCGTGGCTATTGGCGCCCCTGGTGACCGGCCTGCTGTCCCTCGCCGCCCTGATCCGCCGGAGGCCGGCACCGGTATGAGCGCCCTCACCCGCCTGCGCGCCGCCCCGAACGCACCCTGCCCGCCGGCCACGCATTATTACCTCGACCCCGAGGCCTGGCGCGACGTCGCGGCCGATCCCGGGCTGCCGCCGCTGGCGATGTGGGCCGATGGCGGGCGGGTCGTCGCCATGCTGGAGCACGCGGAGGGGCCGTTGCTGTGCAGCGTCGAGGTCGAGCAGGGATTCTACCCCGCGCTGTCGCCGTTCCACCCCGCGGCGGCGGCGTTCGAGCGGATGATCCGCGATCTCTGGGGTTATGTCGCGGTCGGCGGGACCGATCCCCGGCCGCTGCTCGATTTCGGGCATTGGCCGGTGACCGCGCCGCTGGGCCGGCCGGCCGCGCCGTTCGGCACGCCGGAACTGCCGGAGTCCGGCCGCGCGCATAAGGGCACGCTCGCGCTGCTGCGCGGGAAATCACCGCGCGCCGCCGCCCGCTTCGCCGCCCGGGTCGCGGGGGGGGCGACGGTGGCGCATGCGATCGCCTTCGCCCGCGCCGCGGAGGCCGCGAGCGGTGCCATGGTGCCCTCCCGCGCCACGGGATTGCGCGAGCTGATGGCCGGGATCGAGCGGATGGCCGGCGGGCTCGAACGGCTGGCCGCGATCGCCGGCGCTGGCGGGGCCGGGCTGCTCGCCACAACTTGCGCGCGGGCGCGGGGGATGGTGGCGGAGTGCGCGGGCGTCGCGTTCGGCCATCGGCTGATGATGGATTGCGTGGTGCCCGGTGGGGTCGCCGCCGATATCGAGGTGCCGGGCCCGGACGCGCTGCTCCGCCTCGCCCGGGCGCTGCCCCGCCACGATATCGCGCAACTGGCCCATGCCAGCCTTGCCATGCGTCTCGCCGTGCTGCCCGCCGCCGCCGCGGCGGCCGATGCGGCGCTGGGCGAGATCCTCACCCAGGCCGAGATGATCGTGCCTCGGCTCGATGTGCTGCTGCCCGGGCCGGTGCAATTCGCCCTCGACCCGGCAACCGGGGAGGCGATCGGCATGGCCGAAGGGCCGAATGGGACCATCCGGCACTGGCTGCGCCTTGAGGACGGCCAGATCGCCGGGGCCTTCCTGTGCGATGCCGGGTGGCGGCGGGCGCCGGACATGCAGGCGGCGCTGGCCGGCGCGGCGCGGGAGGACCGCGCGCTGATCACCGCCGCGCTGGGCATCGGGGCGTCGGGGATGGAGCTGTGACGGTGGCGATATGGCGAGCGCTGTGGCGCAACCTGCTGCACCCCGCGGCCAAGCCGCCGGAGACGCCGCGGCGGCTGGCGCTGCTGCACCAGGATTGCGGGAGTTGCAATGGCTGCGAAATCGAGCTGCGGCTGCTGGCCACCGCGCATGACGCGGCGGCGCATGGGCTGGTGTTCGTCGATAGCCCGCAGCACGCCGACGCGCTGCTCGTCACCGGCCCGGTGAGCCGCAACACCGACGCAGCGCTCGGGGTGGCGTGGGATGGCATGCCGGACCCGCGGCGGGTGGTCGCGCTCGGCGATTGCGCCGTCGATGGCGGGGTGTTCAAGGGCAGCTACGCGGTATCGGGCGGCGCTGGGGCGGTGGTGCCGGTGGACCTCGCGATCCGCGGCTGCCCGCCGACGCCGGCGCAGATGCTGGAGGCGTTGCGGGCGTTTGCGAAGGGGGGGTAGGAAGGAAGGGCTTCTTTTTTGAAAAAAAGAAGCAAAAAAC
>CAIYPH010000197.1 GCA_903928045.1 uncultured Rhodospirillales bacterium | reverse complement strand
GTTTTTTGCTTCTTTTTTTCAAAAAAGAAGCGCTTGCTTCCTTGCTTACTGCTGGGCGCCTGCACCCTGATCGCCCAACCCAAGCCATCCCCGCACTACGTGATTGGCGAGCCGTACCAGGCCGATGGGGTGTGGCGCTATCCGCGCGAGGATTTTGCCTTCAGCGATACCGGCCTGGCGACTGTCTATGAGCGACGCGGGCTGACGGCGGCGGGCGAGGTGTTCGACGCCTCGGCGCTCACCGCGGCGCACCCGACGCTGCAATTGCCGGCGCTGGCGCGGGTGACCAATCTTGAGAATGGGCGGCAGATCCTGGTGCGGATCAACGACCGTGGGCCGGAGGCGGCGACTCGCAGCCTCGGGCTCAGCCGGAGGGCGGCGGAACTCCTCGGCGCGCCGGGGACCGGCGCGCTGCGCGTGCGCATCCAATTGCAGGAGGCGGAGAGCCGCCGGCTGGCGGGGGAGGTCAGGCAGGATCCGGCGCCGATCGCGGTGACGGCAGCGCCCTCGACCAAGATACAGGCTGAGACGCTCGCCCCGCCGACCGGGGCGGCGCAATCGGCGCGCGTGCAGACCGCCGCGGTGCGGCCGGCGCCGATGGCGAGCAATGCGGGGCCCGATCCGGCCGCCGTGCCGCTGCGGTTGCCGGAGGAGTATTGGCAGACCACGCCGCGGCCGGGGTCGCTCGCCGTCGAATGCGGCTCCTTCAGCCGGCCGGATTACGCCAATGTGCAGCGCAACCGGTTGGCAGCTCTCGGCGCCCATGTGACGACCGACTATTACGCGCCGCGCGACCGGGCTTTCATCGTCCGCCTCGGGCCTTTCGCCGACGTTGCTGCCGCTGAGGCGGCGCTGCGGCGGGCGCTGCCAATGGTTCCCGACGCGCGGATCGTCGTGGAATGATGGACCTGCCGCACCGGCTGCGCTAGCTAGCGCGCAAAGGAGACCTCGCGTGTTGAACCGCCGCTTGTTCCTGCTCTCGGGTGCCGCGCTCAATGTCGCCGTGCCCGCGTTTGCCCAAGCCCCGAAGAAGCCGGCCGCCCCGCATCCAGCGCCGGTGCCCGCGCGGCCGCGCAAGCCGGCCGAGCCGCAGCCGACCGGCACGCCGGCGCAGACGCCGCTGGGGCCGCTCGACACCGCGGCGAAATATGCGGTGGCGATCGATTTCACCACCGGTGCCACGCTGCTGGACAAGGACGCCGACGTCATCATGACGCCGTCCTCGATGACCAAGCTGATGACCGCCTATATCGTCTACTCAATGCTGCGGGCGGGGCGGCTCAAGCTCGACCAGGAATTGCCGGTGAGCGAGCGGGCCTGGCGGATGGGCGGCTCGAAGATGTTCGTCGCGCTGGGTTCGCAGGTGAAGATCGAGGATCTGATCCGCGGGATGATCATCCAGTCCGGCAATGATGCCTGCATCGTGCTGGCCGAGGGAATCGCGGGCTCGGAGGAGCAATTCGCCGAGCTAATGAACCAGAAGGCGCGCGAGATCGGGCTGGAGCACTCGACCTTCCGCAACAGCACGGGCTGGCCGCATCCGGAACACCGCATGAGCGTGCGCGATATCGCGGTCCTGGCTCGGCGGCTGATCCAGGATTTCCCGGAGTACTACAAGTACGACGCGGAGAAGAGCTTCAAATACAACAACATAGACCAGGAGAACCGCAATATCCTGGTGCAGAAGGGGCTCGCCGACGGGCTGAAGACCGGCCATACCGAGGATGGCGGCTACGGGATGGTGGTGAGTGCCCAGCGCTCCGGACGGCGTACGATCGTGGTGATCAACGGGCTGACCACCATGCGCCAGCGCGCCGAGGAGGCGGAGCGGCTGCTGGAATGGACCTTCCGCGAGTTCGAGAATGTCGCGCTGTTCACCGCCGGGGACACCATCGAGCAGGCGCCGGTGTGGCTTGGCACCCAGCCAAACGTGCCGCTGGTGGGAGGGCGCGACGTGGTGGTGACGATGCCGCGGGGCTGGCGGAACCGGGCGCGCATCGTGCTGGATTACAGCAAGCCGGTGCCGGCGCCGGTGACGCGGGGCATGACGCTGGGGCATCTGACGGTGAGCGGGCCGGGGGTGCCGGATCTCTCGGTGCCACTGCTGGCGGGCGCGGATGTGCCGAAGCTTGGCCTTCCGGGCCGGGCGATGGCGGTGCTCGGGCGCATGGTCGGCGGCGGCGGTTGAGCCGGGGGTGAGCGGCTCTGGGCGCTTCATCACGCTGGAGGGGGGCGAGGGGGGCGGCAAATCCACCCAGGCGCGGCGGATAGCCGACGCGCTTGCCGCGCGCGGTTTGCCAGTGTTGCTGACGCGCGAACCAGGGGGCTCGCCGGGGTCGGAAGTGCTGCGAAATCTGTTGCTTGGCGGGGAGATTTCATGGTCGCCGCCAGCCGAGGTGCTGCTGCATTTCGCCCATCGTGCCGAGCATGTGGAAAAGACCATCCGGCCAGCGCTGGCGGCGGGGATGTGGGTGATTTGCGACCGGTTCTATGACAGCACCGCAGTGTATCAGGGCGACGGGCAGGGGGCGGACCGGCGGCAGATCGCGGCGCTGATTGCGCTGCTCGATTTCCGGCCGAACCTGACGCTGATCCTCGATATTCCGGTGGCGACCACAGTGGCGCGGCTGCGGAGCCGGGGCGGCGGGGCGGATCGCTACGAGAGTATGGGAGAGGGGTTCTTCGCGCGGGTACGGGACGGGTTCCTCGCGATTGCCGCCGCAGAGCCGGAGCGCTGCGTGGTGGTGGACGGGACGGCGGAGCCGGATGCGGTGACCGCGGCGCTGCTGGCGGCGATGGATGCGCGCCTGAAGCTGCCGGCGGCATGACCGCGCCCGAACCGCGCGCCAACCCGCTGCTGCGCGGCCATGCGGCGGCGGAGGCGCAGGTGGCCGAAGCGATGCGGGCGGGGCGGCTGCATCATGCCTGGCTCATCACCGGGCCACCGGGGATCGGCAAGGCGACGTTCGCCTACCGCTTCGCGCGGCGGCTGCTGAAGGGGGCCCCGGAGGGCGACAGCCTCGAGATGCCGGCGCGCGACCCGTTGTTCCGCCGGGTGGCGGCGGGGAGCCATGCCGATCTGCTGACGATCGAGCGGGAGATGAACCTCAAGACCAAGCGGATGCGCACCGAGATCGTGGTGGATGATGTGCGCGAGATCCCCGCCTTCATGCACCTAACCGCCGCCGAAGGGGGCTGGCGCGTGGTGGTGGTGGACGGGGCGGAGGACCTCAATCGCAATGCCGCCAATACGCTGTTGAAAGTGCTGGAGGAGCCGCCGGCGCGGGCGGTGCTGCTGCTGACCTGCGCGGCGCCGGGGCGGCTGCTGCCGACGATCCGCAGCCGTTGCCGGCGGTTGCGGCTCGGGGCGCTGGGGGATGCCGACATGGCATGGCTGTTGGCGGCCTATCTGCCGGACGCTGATGAAGCGACGCGGGACCGGTTGATCGGACTGTCTGACGGGTCGGTCGGGCGGGCGTTGGAGCTGGCGGAGGGGGGCGGGATCGCGATTTCCGAGATCGCGCGCGAGGTGCTGGCGGCGGTGCCGGACATCACAGTATCGCGGGCGCACGCGATTGCCGACAAGATCGGGCGGGATGATGCGGCGTTCGCCACGCTGATGGATCTGCTGCGGGCCGGGCTTGCGGCGGCCGTGCGGGATGCTGCGCGGGGGGTGGCGGGGGAGGAGCAGGTGCGAATGTTGGGCGTGCGGCCCCTTGATGCCTGGGTCGACGTGTGGCACGCCCTCACCCGGCTGCAGGACGAGACCGAGGGCGCCTACCTGGACAAGCGCCAGGCACTCGTCGCGGGTTTGGCGCTGCTTGCCGGGAAGTCGCCCGGTCCTTAGTGAAAAATACAATGAAACCAAAATACTATATCACCACGCCGATCTACTACGTCAACGACGTGCCGCATATCGGCCACGCCTACACTACGCTCGCTTGCGACGTGCTGGCGCGCTGGAAGCGGCTGGACGGGTATGACGTGTTCTTCCTGACCGGCACCGACGAGCACGGTCAGAAGGTGGAAAAGGCGGCGGAGACCGCCGGGATCGATCCGCAGGCCTTCACCGACCGGGTGAGCGTCGCCTTCCGCGAGATGGCGGTGACGATGGGCATCTCCAACGACGACTTCATCCGCACCACCGAGGCCCGCCACAAAGCCTCCGTCCAGGAACTATGGAAGCGCCTTGAGGCCTCCGGCGATATCTATCTCGGTGGCTACGAGGGCTGGTACGCCGTCCGCGACGAGGCCTTCTATGACGAAGACGAACTCCGCACCCTTCCCGACGGCAGCAAGGTCGCCCCCTCCGGTGCCCCGGTGGAATGGGTGGTGGAGCCGAGCTACTTCTTCCGCCTCTCCGCCTGGCAGGAACGCCTGCTGGCGTTCTACGAGGCGAACCCCGGCTACATCGCCCCGGAAACCCGCCGCAACGAGGTGCTGAGCTTCGTCAAAGGCGGCCTGCGGGACCTTTCTATCAGCCGCACCAGCTTCACCTGGGGCATCCCGGTGCCGGGCGACCCCAAGCACATCATGTATGTCTGGCTCGACGCGCTGCAAAACTACGTCAGCGCCACCGGCTTCCCCGATCCCGCCGCGCCGCGCGCCGCCTTCTGGCCGGCCGATCTGCACATGGTCGGCAAGGATATCCTTCGCTTCCACGCCGTCTACTGGCCGGCCTTCCTCATGTCCGCCGGGCTGCCGACCGCCAAGCGCGTCTTCGCCCATGGCTGGTGGACGATCGAGGGCGAGAAAATGTCGAAATCCCTCGGCAACGTCATCGCCCCCGCCGATCTCGTGAACACCTACGGGCTTGATGCCACGCGCTACTTCCTGCTGCGCGAGGTGCCCTTCGGCAATGACGGAAATTTCAGCCGCAAGGCGCTGATTTCGCGGATGAATGTCGAACTGGCGAACGACCTCGGCAACCTCGCCCAGCGCTCGCTCAGCCTGATCGCACGCAACTGCGAGGGCAAGCTGCCGGAAGCCGGGCCGCAGACGGAGGAAGACGCTACGCTGCTCGCCGCCGCTGCTGCCCTGCCGGCGCAACTGCGTGCGCGGTTGGATGTTCAGGGCTTTGGTGATGCGCTCGAGGATGTCTGGAAGGTCATCCGCGCCGGAAACGGCTACATCGACCGCCAGGCCCCCTGGGCGCTTAAAAAGACCGACATCGCGCGCATGGGCCACGTCCTGCGCGTGCTGGCCGATGTGCTGCGCACCGTCGCCACCGTGCTCCAGCCGGTGATGCCGACCAGCATGGCGAAGATGCTGGACCAACTCGGCGTGCCGGAGACCGCCCGCGACCTCGCGGCGCTGGCCACCCCGCTCGCCGATGGCACCCCACTCCCCGCGCCGCAGGGCGTATTCCCCCGCTACGTCGAGGAAGTAGGCTAAACCGCTGATGTTGATCGATTCCCACTGCCACCTCGACTATTTCCAGGGCGAGGACCGCACTGCCGTGCTCGCCCGCGCCGCCGAATCCGGCGTCGGCGAGATGGTGACCATCGGCACCCGCCTCGAACGCTCCGATGAGATGCGCGCCATCGCCGATGCCTATCCCAACGTGTGGTGCACCGTCGGCATCCATCCGCACAACGCCGGCGCCACCCCGGTGCCGAGCCCGGAGGCGATCGCCGTCGAGACCGAGCATCCCAAGGTGATCGGCATCGGCGAGAGCGGGCTCGACTATTTCTACGACAAGGCGCCGCGCGACCTGCAACAGGCGAGCTTCCGCGCCCATATTCGCGCCGCCCGCCTGACTGGCCTGCCGCTGGCAATCCACGCGCGCGACGCTGATGACGACATCGCCGCCATCCTGCGCGAGGAAAGCGGGGCAGGGCGGTTCGACTTCCTGCTCCACTGCTTCTCCTCCACCCGCGCCCTCGCGGACGCCGCACTGGAACTGGGCGGCTATCTCAGCTTCTCCGGCATCCTGACTTTCCCCAAATCCCAGGAAATCCGCGACATCGCTCGCGATACGCCGGCTGACCGGCTGCTGGTGGAGACCGATTCGCCCTACCTCGCCCCGGTGCCCTTCCGCGGCAAGCGCAATGAGCCTGGTCTGGTCGCCCACACCGCCCGCGTGCTCGGCGACATCCACGGCCTCGATCCCGTCGGAATCGCCGACCTCACAACCGCGAATTTCCGCCGGCTGTTCAAGAAAGCGGCCTGATGCGCGTCACCCTGCTCGGCACCGGCGGCTCAGCCGGAGTGCCCATGCTCGGCGGCGCCGATGGGCGGGGCGATTGGGGCGCCTGTGACCCCGCGGAGCCCCGCAACATCCGCACCCGCTCCAGCATCGCCATCCAGGCGGCGGGAGTGAACGAGGCGCTACTGGTGGACACCACGCCGGACATGCGCCAGCAACTCCTCGCCGCCGGCATCGCCCGCGTCGGCGCCGTCATCTACACCCACGCCCATGCCGACCACATCACCGGGCTCGACGACGTGCGCATCCTCAACCGCATCATCGAGCGGCCGATCGAGGCCTATGGCACCGAGGGCACGCTGGCGGAGTTGCAAAAGCGCTTCGGCTACGCCTTCCGGCCCTGGAAACCGCCCTTCTTCTTCCGTCCGGCCTTGCTGCCGCACCCGGTGACGCCCGAGGGCAGCGTTGAGGCCGCCGGGCTGCACGTCAGCCTGTTCGACCAGGACCACGGGATGACCCGCACGCTCGGCCTGCGCGTCGGCGGTTTCGGCTACTCAACCGACGCCGTGGCGCTCGATGATCGCGCCTTCGAAATCCTCGCTGGCGTGGATACCTGGGTGGTCGGCTGTTTCCAGCGCCGCGAGCACCACACCCACGCCTGGATTGGCCGCGTGCGCGAATGGGTGGCGCGGCTGAAACCGAGGCGCACCGTGCTGACCCATATGGGCAATGACATGGACTGGGCCTGGCTGCGTGCCAACCTGCCCGCCGGCATAGAGCCAGGTTTTGACGGCATGGTGCTCGACATCCCCCGCTGATTGCTGCCAGAACGACGGCAGGAGGGCCCCTGCCATGGACGACGTCGCCACCACCACCGTGATCCACCCGCTTGACCCGTTGAGCCTTGCCGAACTGGCCACGGTGCAGGCCCTGGTCGCCGCCCATCCCGGCTTCAACGCCATGCTGCGCTACACCGTGAGCGAACTGCGCGAGCCGGCCAAGCCCGCCGTGCTGGCCTGGCGCCCCGGTGAGGCGGTGGTGCGCGCCGCCCGCTCGGTGCTGCTCGATACCGGCAACGGCGACGTGTTCGAGGTCATCACCGACCTCAACCGCGGTGCCATCGCCTCATGGGAGAAGCTGCCGCTCGATCAGGCGCCCTACGGGCAGCCCGGCATCATCCTCGACGAGTTCTTCCGCATCGACCAAATCGTGAAGTCCGATCCTGCCTGGATCGCCGCGGTGAAGCGCCGCGGTATCACGGATGAAGACCTGCCGCTGGTGCGGGTGGACCCGTTCTCGGCCGGTAATTTCATGTATCCGGAGGAGCAGGGCAGGCGGCTCGTCCGCGCCGTCTCCTACTGGCGCGGCGACATCAAGGATAACGGCTACGCCCACCCGATCGAGGGCGTGGTCGCGGTGGTGGACCTCATCGCCAACCGCATCCTGACCTTGGTGGATGACCCGGTGGCGATCCCGATCCCCCGCACCAAGCGCAACTATGGCCGCGCCGACCTGCCGCCGCCGCGTACCGATCTCAAGCCCCTCAACATCACCCAGCCGGAGGGGGCGAGCTTCGCCACCGATGGCTGGGAGGTGCGCTGGCAGGATTGGAGCTTCCGCGTCGGCTTCACCCCGCGTGAGGGGTTGGTGCTGCATCAGCTCAGCATCCAGGGCCGCCCGGTGATCTACCGCGCCAGCATCACCGAGATGGTGGTGCCCTACGCCGACCCCACCACCAACCACTACTGGAAGAACGCGTTTGACGCCGGCGAATACGGCCTCGGCAAACTCGCCAATCAGCTGGAATTAGGCTGCGATTGCAAAGGCTTGATCCGCTATTTTGATATCCCGGCGCAGGATGATCACGGCACACCGGAACTGATGCGGAACGCTGTCTGCATGCATGAGGAAGACTACGGAATCCTTTGGAAACACTATGAATTCCGCAATGACATCCGCGAAGTCCGTCGCTCCCGCCGCCTGGTGATCAGCTTCTTCGCCACCGTCGGCAACTACGACTACGGGTTCTTCTGGTACCTCTACCAGGACGGCACGATCCAACTCGAAGGCAAGCTGACCGGCATTATCCAGACCGCCGCGGTGGCGCCCGGCGCGGCCTATCCCTGGGGCGGCATGGTCGCCGAGCAGCTCGGCGGGCCGACCCATCAGCATTTCTTCAACGCCCGGTTGCACATGATGGTCGACGGCGAGCGCAACACCGTCACCGAGCACGAGTTCCAGCCGCGGCCCTGGGGCACCGACAATCCGCACGGCAACGTGTTCGACGTCACCAGCCGCACGCTGTCCCGCGAGTTGGACGCGGCACGGGAGGCGGACGGGCGGACCGGGCGCTACTGGAAAATTAGCAACCCCAACGCCACCAACAGCGTCGGCAAGCCGCCGGCCTATAAGCTCGCGGTGATGCCGAGCCCGCTGATGCTGGCGCAGGAGGGCAGCGCGGTGCGCAAGCGGGCGGGCTTCGCGACCAAGCACGTCTGGGTGACGAAATACGACCCCAAGGAGCGCTTCGCCGCCGGCGAATTCCCCAACCAGCACCAGGGCGGCGACGGGCTGCCGGCCTATGTCGCGCAGAACCGGCCGATCGAGAACGAGGACATCGTGGTGTGGCACACGTTCGGCCACACCCATGTCTGCAAGCCCGAGGATTTCCCGATCATGCCGGTCGAATACGCGGGCTTCATGCTGAAGCCGAACGGCTTCTTCGCGGAAAACCCCGCGATGAACCTGCCGGACGACGCTGGGCACGATGTGAAGGACGGCGAAGCATCCTGCTGTTGCAGCTAGGATGCCCTCGCCCTTTCTTTCCATAATATACCTTCTGCGACAATCGGATCAGCCACTGCGGGGAGCCCTCCCTCGCCGTGGCTGAGACTTTTGACGCGATCGTGCTGGGCGCCGGTGCTGCCGGGCTGATGTGCGCGATGACCGCCGGTGCCCGCGGCCGCCGCGTGCTGGTGCTCGACCATGCCGAGGACGCCGGCAAGAAGATCCTGATTTCCGGTGGCGGCCGCTGCAATTTCACCAACCTGGAAATCCGCCCTGAGCGCTTCCTCTCGGAGAATCCGCACTTCGCCCGCTCCGCCCTCGCCCGCTACACCGCCACCGACTTCCTGGCATTGGTGGCCAAGCACAAGATCACTTGGCACGAGAAGACCCTCGGCCAATTGTTCTGCGAC
>CAIYPH010000196.1 GCA_903928045.1 uncultured Rhodospirillales bacterium | reverse complement strand
CTTCTTTTTTCCAAAAAAGAAGCGCTTCCTTCCTACTCGAAAATCCCGCCCGGCCGCCCATCAATGAACGTCGCCGACACCGGCGCGGCAATCGAATGCATCGGCGCCGCCGGCGCCTCCCCGCGGCACGCCGCCAGCAGGATCCGCGGCTTCGGGTCAACCGGCCGCCCGCCATAGCGCACCTCGAAATGCAGATGCGCCCCATGCGCGTTGCCCGAGGTGCCGATCGCCCCGATCACCTGCCCCGCAGCCACCGCCGTCCCCGGCCGGATCCCCGCGGCTTAGCGCGACAAATGCGCGTAGCGGGTGATGCTGCCATCGCCGTGCTGGATGTCGATGATGTTGCCATACGCATAATACCGGGCCGCATACACCACCGTGCCAGCCGCCGCCGCCAGCACCGGTGAGCCATACGGCGCCATCAGGTCGATCCCGCCGTGATAGCCCGAATACCCCCGCCCCACCGTGCGCAGCTCCGCCACCGGCATCACCAGGTCACTGCAGGCGGCGATCTGCGCCCGCGCTACGGGTTGCCAGGCCATCAGTCCAAGGAGCATCACGAAGATGTGAGTCGCGCGCGTTCCGAACATGACTCGGCCCGTATCACGCCCCCCGCCGCATGGCTAGGGGCATTTTGAAACATCGAGATACAATTCGGGATCAACCACCCCCCCGCCCACCCGCAACTCCACATACAAATGTGCCCCGTAACTCGCCCCGCTCCGCCCCGCCACCCCCAGCCGCTCCCCCCGCCGCACCTCGCTTTGACCCTGCGCGATTCCCGGCGAAAAACTGCCGAAATGCGCATATAGCGCGGTCACCCCGCCATGCCGTATTTCGAGCCACAGCCCCCCCGCCCCCCGCCGCCGCACCGCCACCACCACCCCATCCGCCATCGCCACCACGGCAGTCCCCGCCGGCGCCCGCAAATCGATCCCGCGGTGAAACCCCGCCGGCACCGCCGGCCCCAGCGCCCGCCGCGGCCCGAACGGCGAGGTCACGCAACTCCCCGCCACCGGCAGCATCAGCCCCACCCCGCCCCCGCCCTCCCCGGCGGCAAGCCCCAACAGCAACAACCGCAGCAGCAGCGGAATCAACGGGCGCCAACGCATCCCCCCACCATCGCCGCAAACCCCGTTTCGCGCCACCGCGCCCTGCGCTACGCTCCCCCGAAATCCCCGGGGAAACCACCATGGACCAGCCCTTCCTGCCCGAGCACGCCATTCCCGCCCTCAGCGGCAACAACGCCCCCGTGCGCGACGAAATCGTCGCCACCAACCTCCCCGTCATCGGCGAAGTCCCCAAGGACTTCAACGGCATCTACGTCCGCAACGGGCCCAACCCCCAATTCGCCCCCGAATGGCGCTACCACGCCTATGACGGCGACGGCATGCTCCACTCCATCACCTTCGACCGCGGCCAGGTCACCTACCGCAACCGCTGGATCCGCACCGCGGCCTTCAACGAGGAACGCGAAGCCGGCCACGCCCTCTGGACCGGCCTCAAGGAAAAACCCCGCGCCGACCGGCCGGACATGCCGCTGAAGGACACCTCCAACACCGACGTGAAATTCCACAACGGCCGCCTGGTCACCATGTGGTACCTCTCCGGCCAGCCCTACCACGTCGACCCCTACACGCTCGAAACCATCGGCCCGGCCGAGCTCGGCGGCGTCACCCGCCTCTCCGCCCACTCCCGCCCCGACGAACACACCGGCGAGCTGATGTTCTTCGACTACGGCAAAACCCCGCCCTACATGACCTACGGCGTCGTCGGCCCCGACGGCCAGGTGAAGACCCGCACCGAAATCCCCCTCCCGGGCCCCCGCCTGCCGCACGATATGGCGATCACCGACCGCCACTCCATCCTGCATGACTTCCCGCTGTTCATCGGCGAGGAGGCGCTGCGCGAAGGCCGCCATAAACTCGCCTTCCACCCCGAAGTCCCCTCCCGCTTCGCCGTCATCCCCCGCCACGGCGCCGCCAATGACATCCAGTGGTTCGAAGCCTCCCCCGGCTTCCTCCTCCACGTCGTCAACGCCTGGGACGAAGGCGACGACACCGTCATGATCGGCACCCCCTACCGCATCCACCGCGACGCCACCGGCCGCCCCGACGCCGATCGCCTGCTCCGCACCATCCACAAACGCCAGCGCGACTTCGTCCTCCAGTCCTGGCGCTTCAACCGCCGCACCGGCCGCACCACCGAGGAGGTCATCGATGACGTCCTCAACACCGAATTCCCCGTCATCAACACCGCCTATCAAGGCCGCCGCAACCGCTACACCTACAACGTCGTCTTCCCCCTCGGCGGCGACGAAGAGCCCCGCTTCCCCGGCCTGGTGAAATACAACCTCGAAACCGGCGGCTACCGCGCCTTCAGCGACGGCCCCCACACCTTCTACAACGAACCCGGCTTCGCCCCGCGCGACAACGCCACCGCCGAAGACGACGGCTACCTCGTCGCCTTCGTCTGGCTCCCCCGCGAAATGCGCTCCGAAGTGCAAATCTTCCGCGCCGAAGACACCGAATTCGGCCGCGGCCCGATCGCCCGCGTATTGCTCCCCCGCCGCGTCCCCAACGGCTTCCACGCCACCTACATCAGCGCCGCCCGGCTGGCGACCGGGAGGTAGGAAGCAAGCAAGCGGTTCTTTTTTGTAAAAAAGTAAACGTAGGGCGGAAAAGCGAAGCGCATTCCGCCGTCGCAACTCTCCGCACCTCGCGGGTGCCAGCAATAATGGCTGGCGCCATGCAGCAAGCCGTAGGATGGCTGGGCGAAACGACACCCCCCAGAACCGTATCCCCGCGCCGAAGCTGGTGCTCGCGCCCGCCCGATCGCCCCGGCTTGCCGCCCACCAGCCCTAGAAAAATATCACACGCTCACGCAAATTTCCCTTGCATGCCGCCGATAGTTATTTTATACACCCTATATGTTTTTCGACCTCCTCGCCTCCGAGCCTTTCGCCCCCGCGAAAATCGCGGCGGCGTTGCGCGCCATCTTGCTGGCGCTCGCCGAGGCTTTCTACGTCCCCAGCCCGGCGCATCCGCGCACCCCCCTCATCATCCCCTTCCAATCCTACCTCCAGCGCATCTTCCTCCGCTTCGCCCGCTTGGTCGAGCGCCACGAAGCCGGCACCCTCACGCCGCCCCGCAAGCGCGCCAAGCGCACCACCCCGGAAAAGCCGCGCGCCAACCCCCGCCTGCGCCTGCCCCAGCGCAAAGCCTGGGTCACCCAGGAGGTCGGCGTCCGCGCCGTCTGGTCCGCCTCCGCGCTCCGCACCCTCTTCGAACGCCCGGAAACCGCGCAACTCCTCGCGCAAATCCCCCAGGCCCAGCGCCTCCTGCGCCCGCTCTGCCGCATGCTCGGCATCACCACCCCCGCGATCCCCGCCCTCAAGCGCCGCCCCCGCAAACCCCGCCCCGCCAAGTCGCGGCGCCTCACCCGCAAACAGCGCGAGGCCATCCTCTGGTACCCCAACTCCGAGGGGAAACCGATGAAACTCCTCCCCCGCCGATTACCGCGCGACTAGGGCGCAAGCGCCCCGTCACGCCGTTATTGTTTCTATATCAAAACAACAACCAGCACCGATGCCTAAATCTGCACCGCCCCCATCGCCCCCGCCGGATAGCGCGTGCCCGCCGCCGCCCCCTTGGGAATCGCCGCCGACATGGCCGCCACCTCATCGGCCGTGAGGCTGAGCGCCAGCGCCCCGATATTCTCGTCAAGCCGCGCGGCCGAGCGGGTGCCGGGGATCGCCACCACGTCGGGCCCCTGGGCCAGCACCCAGGCCAAGGTGAGCTGCGCCGGCGTGCAGCCCCGCGCCGCCGCCATCGCCTCGATCTTGCCCACCAGCGCGCGATTGGCGGCGAAATTCGCCTCCTGGAACCGCGGATGCGCCGCCCGCCGTCCATCGATATCGGCGAAGCTCTGCAGCGCGCCGGTCAGAAAGCCGCGGCCGAGCGGGGAATAGGCGACGAAGCCGATGCCGAGCCCCCGCGTCACCGCCCGGCTAGCCTCGGCCTCCTCGCGGTACAGCAGGGAGTATTCGGTCTGCACCGCCGCGATCGGGTGGGTCGCATGGGCGCGGCGGATGGTCTCGGGTGCCGCCTCCGAAAGCCCGAGGTGGCGCACCTTCCCCTGCGCCACCAGCTTCGCCATCGCGCCGACGGTCTCCTCGATCGGCACCGAGGGGTCGACCCGGTGCTGATAATAAAGGTCGATATGCTCGACGCCGAGGCGCTGGAGCGAGGCCTCGCAAGCGGCGATCACGTAGTCGGGGTGGCCGTTCACGCCGTTGGGCTGGCCGTCGCGGCGGATCTGGCCGAATTTGGTCGCCAGCACCACCCGCTCCCGCCGCCCCTTCAGCGCCTGGCCGATCACACTCTCATTATGGCCCCAGCCATACATGTCGGAACTGTCGAGATGGTCGGCGCCGATATCGATGGCGTGGTGGATGAGGCGGATGGACTCCGCGTCATCGGCGGCGCCGTAGACGCCGGAGAGCGACATGCAGCCAAGCCCGACGGCGGAAACCGACGGGCCCGAGCTGCCGAGCGTGCGATGGGGGAGCATGGCCGGGTCCTTAATCAAGTGAGGCCGCGAGCATAGCGGGGAATGGCGCGCCGGGCTCAATCCCTGGTTGCGTGTGGCGCAGTAGCCAAAAGCCGGGATTTCGGCGAATAGTGCGCCGACTTGCCGCCACGGCCGCCTGGCCGGGGAATGTGCAAGGGAACTTGGAGCGAAACACATGGCCACCAACTGGTCCCTCGATTCCTGGCGCGGCCGCGAAGCGAAGCAGCAGCCGACCTATCCGGACGCCGCGAAACTCGCGGAGATGGAGGGCAAGCTGCGGGCATATCCGCCTTTGGTGTTCGCCGGCGAAGCCCGCCGCTTGAAGGCCGCGCTGGCCCAGGTGGCCGAGGGGAAAGCGATCGTGCTGCAAGGCGGCGACTGCGCCGAGAGCTTCCAGGACTTCACCGCCAACATCATCCGCGACACCTTCCGCGTGCTGTTGCAGATGTCGGTCGTGCTGACCTTCGGCGCCTCGATGCCGGTGGTGAAGATCGGCCGCATGGCCGGCCAGTTCGCCAAGCCGCGCTCGTCGGTCATGGAATAGCAGGGCGATGTGAGCCTGCCCTCCTACCGCGGTGACATCGTCAACGGCCCTGAATTCACCCCGGAGGCCCGCATCCCGGACCCCAACCGGATGGAATTCGGCTACTTCCAGTCGGCCGGCACGCTGAACCTGCTGCGCGCCTTCGCCTCCGGCGGCTATGCCGACCTGCACGAGGTGCATCGCTGGAACCTCGGCTTCGTCGCCCGCTCGCCGCTGGCCGATCGCTACCAGGATCTCGCCCACCGCATCGACGAGACTTTGCGCTTCATGGCCGCCTGCGGGATCGACTCCAACACCACCGCGCAAATCCGCGAGACCGATTTCTACACCAGCCACGAGGCGCTGCTGCTGCCCTATGAGCAGGCGCTGACCCGCATCGACAGCCTGACCAACGACCCCTACGCCTGCTCGGCGCATTTCCTCTGGATCGGCGATCGCACCCGCCAGCCCGACGGCGCGCATATCGAGTTCCTGCGCGGGGTGAAGAACCCGCTCGGCATGAAAGTCGGCCCGACCTCGACGCCCGACGATCTGCTGCGCATCATCGACACGCTGAACCCCGCCAACGAGGCCGGCCGCCTCACCTTCATCGTCCGCATGGGCGCCGACAAGGTGGAGAAGCTGTTCCCGCCGCTGCTGCGCGCCGTCGAGCGCGCCGGGCGCAAGGTTGTGTGGCTGTGCGACCCGATGCACGGGAACACCACCACCACCTCGAACGGCTACAAGACCCGCAGCTTCGATGCGATCCTCACCGAGGTGCGCCGCTTCTTCGACGTCCACGCCGCCGAGGGTTCCTGGGCCGGTGGTGTGCATGTCGAGATGACCGGCCAACCCGTCACCGAATGCGTCGGCGGGGCGCATATGTTGACCGAGGAAGACCTCGCCAAGCGCTACGAGACCTTCGTCGATCCCCGCCTCAACGCCGAGCAGTCGCTCGAACTCGCCTTCCTCGTCGCCGAGGAGCTCAAGCGCCGCCGGGCGCCGGTGCAGGCGGCGGCCGAGTAGGTGGACCAGAAGCCGGCTTCCGCGCTCGCCGCCGATATTGCGGCCCGCACGGACAGCTACTTCAACCGCACCCGCCAGGTCGTCGCGCGCTTCGGCGACAAGCGCGTCACCTACGCGGTGTTCCTCCGCCGGCCGGTGATCTCCGCCCCGCGGTTGATGCTCGACTTCCTCGCTCAAGTCGCCGCCGAGCGGGGGACCGCGTTCGATATCGACGTCACCCACCCCGAGGGCACCTGGGTCGGCGCCGGCGAGCCGCTGGTCTATGTCACCGGCAGCATGGAAGCGCTGTCGGACCTCGAAACCATCGCGCTGCAAAAAATCGGCCCAGCCTGCGTCGCCGCCCATAACGCCTACCAGATGTCCCTCGCCCTCCCCGCCGTCCCCTTCCTCGCCATGGAGGCGCGGCACTGCGCGGGCGGCGAGATGCAGGAGATGATGGCCTACGCCGCCTCGGTCGGCTCAGCCGCAGCCCGGCGAGAAGGCGCGCGCGGCTTCATCGGCAACGCCAATGACGGCACCGCGCACTGGTTCGGCGAGCGCGCCGGGCGGGGCACCATGCCGCATGCGCTGATCGGCTATGCCGGCTCCACCGTGCGGGCGGCCGAGATGTTCCACGAGACCTTCCCCGAGGAGGCGCTCACCGTCCTGGTCGATTATTTCGGCCGCGAGGTGAGCGACGGGCTGGATGTGTGCGAGCGCTTCGCCAACCTCGCCGCCGCCGGCCGGCTCTCGGTGCGGCTCGATACCCATGGCGGCCGCTTCCTTGAAGGGCTCGACCCCGCGGAGAGCTACGCGGTGCTGGAGCGCCACGCGCCGGGCGCCATCCGCCGATACCGCAGCGAGACCGAGCTGCGCTACCTCGTCGGCACCGGCGTTTCGGCCGCGGCGATCTGGCGGATGCGCGAGGCGCTGAACGCCGCCGGCTTCCCCAAGGTGCGCATCGTCGCCAGCTCCGGCTTCGGCGTCGATAAATGCCGGGTGATGGCCGATGCGCGGGCGCCGATCGACGTGGTCGGCACCGGCAGCTTCATCCCCGATGCCTGGACCGAAACCTACGCGACCGCCGATATCGTCTCCTACGATGGCGCGCCGATGGTGAAGGTCGGGCGGGAGTTCCTGTTGCGGCGGAATGGGGATCGCAAGAAGGGGGGGTAGGGAAGGGGTTCTTTTTGT
>CAIYPH010000195.1 GCA_903928045.1 uncultured Rhodospirillales bacterium | reverse complement strand
GCCACACCGCCTCGGTCCCGCTCGGCCTTCTTGACCCATTCATTGAGCGTCTGGCCGGTGCAGCCAATCTTGGCCGCAATCGACACCACGGGCGCCCACCGAGACGGATGCTCGCGCTCGTGATCCAGCACCAGCCGCACCGCACGCTCGCGCACTTCAGGCGAAAATTTGTTTGTCGTCTTGTTCGTCATCGCTCCACCTTCTCAGGAGTTGGAGCCTCCGACAAACCCGGGGCGGTTCAGTTCATTGCCGCGATATTGCACCAGGACACGATCAGCCCGACCGCCTTGCCCTCCCTCGGACAGATGGCACCGAAGATGTAGGTCGAGGCGGTCCGATGGTCATGGGGAGAGGAAGACCGGCTGCCGCGCCTGATCTGTGCAGTGCTGCTCAAGGCCAACGGCGAATTCCGACTTCAGCACCGCTATATGCAGACCGAGCCCCGGGCCGAACTCACGGCATCCAACATCGGCGCCGCACAAACCTAGATCGCCACCGTGGCCACATGATCTATGGCCGCTAACGACATTCAAAATTCCACCACGTTGATGGATGTGACCTTATCCCGTGGGTTTATAGCCCTTAGCATCGAGGGCGGTGGGCATGAAACTCATCGGCGGGAAGACGCGGGTCGGGCGGCACAACAAAATGATCGAGAACTGCCAGACCAAATTTTGGTTCCGATGGTGTCCTAAGTAATTTCCGATCCTTTTTTTCAAACCATATTGAGCGCTTTGCAGATTGCTGGGACGGGACGTCGTTCACCCGGTCCTCTGCATGGGCGAATTCAACAATGTTGGCTGACGAAGATTACAAATCGATACGCCGGCTTAGGACCGGTGCTCATGCTTGCCATCGCCCCATCGGTCAACGGTGGGCCGCCCCGGTTATTGCGATCGCGATCGCCGTGAGTCAGGGTGCCTACGCCCAGGTGCCGCTCGGCGCCGGTGGCGCCATTCAGCAGATCCCGCCGGTCCCCGGCATCGTGGCGCCCGAGCTAGTTCTCCCGATCGAGCAACGCAAGGCTCCGCCGGCTCCCGCCCTGAGTGGTCCGGCATTCCTTGTCAACGCGGTGCACGTAACCGGGCAGACCTTTTTCTCCGAAGCGGAACTTGTCGCGGCGACGAATTTTCGGCCTGGCACCGAGATGCGGCTGGGCGATCTCCAGGCGATGGCGGAGAAGATCAGCGAAACCTACAGCCGGGACGGATATTTCGTCGCGCGCGCTTACGTGCCGCAGCAGGACATCACGGCCGGGGTGGTGACGATCGCGGTGATCGAAGGCCGATACGGCACGATCACATTGCGCAATCAAACCAACGTGTCCGACAACCTGCTCAATGGCGTTCTCGAGGGAATGCAGAGCGGCGACGTGGTCAACTCGGCACCGCTCGAACGGCGCTTGTTGCTGATCTCCGATATGCCGGGTGTCGAGGTCAAATCGACCCTTGCACCCGGCGCTGAGGTTGGAACATCCGATCTCGCGCTTGAGGTTACCCCGAAACCCCGCCTGTCCGGCAGCGTCGAAGCCAGCAATTGGGGCAACCCATATACTGGCAGATACCTCATGGGCGGCACGGTCAACCTCAATGAACCGCTGGGCATAGGGGATGTCCTCAGCATGCGTGTCCTCAGTTCGACCACGGGCGGCATGGTTTATGGGCGCCTGTCCTACCAGGCTCAGGTAAAGGACTGGACGGTTGGCGTTGCCTATACCGCGCTCAAATACAAGCTGGGTGGGGTATTCGAGAGTGTGGATGCCACCGGCACCGAGCAGATCGCCAGTGCCTATGCCAGTTACCCGCTGATCCGCTCCTATAGCAACAACCTCAATGCCGTTTTCAACTTCGACTACCGGACTTTCAGGGACACAATCGGCATCACCGCGTCGACCATCGACAAGCACGCCGAAGTCATCACCGCCGGCTTCAGCGGCGACCACCACGATCGGTTCGGCGGCGGCGGCTTCACGGCCTTCTACCTTGCCGGGACGCTTGGAAATCTCGATATCGATTCATATCTGGCGCGGGCGGCGGATGCGGTGACCGCAAGGACCGACGGTAATTACGCCAAGATTTCGGGCAGTCTTTCGCGGGTGCAGAACGTCTATGGTCCCCTCTCGCTTTACGGCGCGATCCGTGGCCAGTTCGCCGGTAAGAACCTCGATCTGTCCGAAAAGATGG
>CAIYPH010000194.1 GCA_903928045.1 uncultured Rhodospirillales bacterium | reverse complement strand
TTTCCGCCGCCTGCACGGGCTGCCGGAACACGCGACGCCGCACGCTCTGCGCCACTCCTTCGCCACCCATCTGCTCGCCGGCGGGGCCGATCTGCGCTCCATCCAGGACCTGCTCGGCCACGCCAGCCTCTCCACCACCCAACGCTACACCGCCGTAGACACCGCCCAGCTGATGGATGTCTGGCAGCGCACGCACCCCAGAGGATAACCCCGATGACGCTGCCCGCCGATCTGCTGCTGAATGCCGAGGATGAAGTGCTGATCCGCCAGAACCTCGTGCTGGTCGCGCTCGGCAAGCGCCCGGCGGACAAGGCGCTCCGCGTCGGCCGGTTGTTCGACGTGCATACGCGCACCTGGCGCGAGGATCAGGAGATCATCATCGCCGGCCGCCGCATCGCCTATGTTGGCCCGGCCGGCTCCTACCCCGGCGAGGTCGCCGAGCGGTTCCATGAGCCGGACCTTGCGGCGGTGCCGGGGTTCGGTGAGGTGCACAAGCACATCGAGAGCTCGCACCTGACCCCGGAATGGGAGGCCGCTTTGGTGATGCCGCGTGGCAATACCTGGACCTGCGAGGCGAGCCACGAATTCTCCAACGTCAACGGCCCGAAGAACCTCGAATTCTGGCTGGAAGCCCGCAAGCAGGGCTCGCCGCTGAAGATCTTCCCGCTCCCCGGTTCCGCCGTGCCGCCCACCGCCTATGAATGGGGCGGCGGCTGGTTCGGCTATGAGGAGCAGCGGGATTTCCTGGCGACCAGCCCGATGGTGCCCGGCCTCGATGAGGTGATGGATTGGCCGGCGGTGTGGAACCCCGAGAGCCCCTCCTACAACCGCCTGTGGGGCATGATCCGCGCCACCTTTGAGCGCCGCGCCGTGGTGGAGGGCCATGGCGCCGGGTTGCGCGACATCCCCACCATCAACGGCTTCGCCGCCGCCGGCCTCGCCTCCGACCACGAGGCCTGGACGCCGGAGGAGGTGTGGGAAAAGCTCGCTTGCGGGATTTTCATGGAGCTGCGGCCCTACTCCATGCACGAGATCATCCCCTTCCTGCTGGCCAAAGGCCTGCCGGACTGGTCGCAGATCGCCTTCACCACCGATGACCGTTCTGCGTCGGACACGGTGAAGCTCGGCGCCTCCGATTACAACGCCCGCACCGCGATCAGCCATGGCCTGTCGCCCGAGATCGCCATCCAGTGCATCACCATCAACCCGGCCCGCCACATGCGGCTCACACAATGGGTCGGCAGTATCGCGCCCGGCCGCTTCGCCGACGTGGTGCTGCTGTCCGATGTCGCGAAGCTGGAGATCGCGAAGGTCTGGGCCGATGGCAGCCAGGTGTCGGAGGGCACGACTTTCAGCGGCCATGTCCCCAAAATCGACTGGCCGGACTGGGCGCGCCAGACGGTGAATATTCAGCGGACCATCACCGCGTCCGACTTTGCGATCGAGGCCGAATACGGCCGCAACTCCATGTATGCCGCCGTGCTCCGGCCGTTCCACTGGACCGACGGGTTCATCACCATGGACCTGCCGGTGGAAAACGGCGAGGTGCAGCGGGACCCCGAGCGCAACCTCACCAAATTCGCCATCGTCGATCGCTTCTCGGGCGAGGCGCAGATTTCGAAAATGTTCTGGCTCGGCTGCGGCCCCCGCACGCCCGATACCGCGCTCGGCTGCTCGGTGATGCACGACAAGCACAACATCTGGATCACAGGCTCGTCCGACGAAGCGATGGCCCTGGTCGCCAATACGCTCAAGGAGATGCAGGGCGGCTGGTGCCTGGTGCGCGAGGGCAAGGTGGTCGCCCGCGTCCACTACGAGATCGGCGGCTTGATGACGTGCCGTCCGCATGACGAGCTGGATGAGGAAATGCAGCACCTCTATGCCGAGGGCGCCAAAGTCGATTGGATGTACGAACCGACTTTTCATCCACGCTGGTTTCCGGGCTTCCCGGAACGGCTGATCTTTGCCACGCTCACCTGCGCGCCGTGGCAATGGGTGCTGGTGGCTCCCTGCGAGCAGGCGCCGAACGGGTTCGTGAACGTACAGACCGGGGAGACGCATCCGGTCGTCTGGTAGGAGAACGGCGATGGGTGGGATTGCGGGCTTCTTCAAATACAACGAGCGCGGCTCGTCCTTCCGCCAGGAGGTGATCGCGGGGGCGACCACCTTCGCGGCGATGGCCTATATCATCGCGGTCAATCCCGCGATCATGTCGCAAGCGGGGATGGACCGGGGAGAGCTGGTGATCGCGACCGCCATCGCGGCGATTTTCGGCTCGGTGCTGATGGGGCTCTCGGCCAATCTGCCGCTGGCGGTGGCGCCGGCGATGGGCTCCAACGTCATCCTCACCTTCGTGGTGGTGAAGCAGATGGGCGTGCCCTGGCAAGGCGCGCTCGCCATGGTGTGCTTCACCGGCTTCGTCTTCCTCGCGCTCAGCCTCTCCAAGCTGCGCGAGAAAGTGGCGAACGATGTGCCGGAGGTGTTGAAGATCGGCATCCAGGCCGGCGTCGGCACGCTGATCGTCTTCATCGGCCTGCGCGGCGCCGGTTTCGTGGTGCAGAACCCCAGCACCTATATCGCCATGGGCTCGCTCAACAATCCCGCCATGCTGCTCACCATGGCCGGACTGCTGCTCACCCCCGTGCTGGTGGTGCGCAAGGTGCCGGGCGCGCTGATCATCTCCATCGTAGCACTCACGGTGATCGGCTTCTTCGTGCCAGGCGCCAACGGCAAAATGGTGACGAGCCTGCCTAGCTCGGTGTTCGCATTGCCGAAATGGCCGTCCGGCACCTTCATGGCGCTCGATTTCGGCTGGCTGTTCAGCCATTTCCTGATCGCCCTGCCGCTGCTGTTCTACTTCGTCTGCGCCGAGTTTTTCTCGACACTCGGCACCCTGATCGGCGCCACCGGGGCGGCCAATCTGCGCCGGCCCGATGGCTCCATCCCCAACGCCACCGCCGCCTTCGCCACCGACGCCGCCGCCTCCATCGTCGGCCCGGTGTTCGGCACCTCGGTGGTGACGGCCTATATCGAAAGTGTCACCGGCGTGCAGGCGGGCGGGCGGACGGGGCTGACCTCCATCACGGTGGCGGTGCTGTTCGCCGTCTCGCTGTTCATCTGGCCGGTGATCGTCATCGTGCCGCCCCAGGCCACCGCGCCGGCGCTGGTGCTGGTCGGCATCCTGATGATGCAGGGACTGACGCGGATCGATTTCAGCAACCTCGAAAACGCCGTGCCCATCGTGATGACGCTGCTGGTGACGGTGCTCACCAACAACCTCATCAACGGCATGGCGCTCGGCACCTTCAGCTACATCCTCATCAACGCGGCGATGGGGCGCGCCAAGGATATCACCGGGGTGGTTTGGGGACTTGGGGTGGTGTTCATCGCCTTCTTCGTGGTGACGACGAAGTTGATGTAGGAAGGAAGCGCTCCTTTTTTGAAAAAAAGGAGCAAAAAACTTTCGTTCGTTTGAGCCACGGTTGCCGCCGCCGCGTCGCCCTAGTAGGGTCCGGCGTCGTCACCAACATGCCAACGGGAACGCCCCATGATCGCCGATGTCCGTATCTACACCTGCAAACCCAACAAGATGGCCGAATTCGTCAAGATCTACGAGGAACTGGCCTGGCCGCTGCAACAGAAATACCTCGGCCGCAACCTCGGCTGGTTCACCACCATCGAAGGCGAACTCAACACCGTCGTGCACATATGGGGCTATGAAAACCAGGGCGACCGCGAAGCCCGCCGTAACGCCATGGCCGCCGACCCCGCCTGGGGCGCCTACCTCGCCGCCGTGGCCAAGGCCGAATGCCTAGTGAAAATGGAAAACCGCATCACCCGCCCCACCGGGTTCTCCGCCGTCCAGTAAGGCCCGGCATCGCCGCCTGATCCCCGGGGAGTTCGGACGGTCTGAGAAAGAAAGGCAAGGGGGCGCGGCCCCCATG
>CAIYPH010000193.1 GCA_903928045.1 uncultured Rhodospirillales bacterium | reverse complement strand
TCAAAAAGAAGCGCTTCCTTACGTCCTCATCCGCGTCACCAGCACGCTCGCCACCACAATCAACCCCGCCCCCACCCACATCGCCGGCGTCGGGATTTCGCCAAAAAAGAAGAACCCGATCAGCGCCGCATAGGGCAGGGCAAGATAATCCACCACCGCCAACACCCCCGCCGGCGCCCGCCCGAACGCCCATGCCAGCAGGAAATGCCCGCTCACCCCGCACAACGCCAATACCCCGAACACCCCCCATTGCACCGGCTCCGGCGTCGCCCACCCCGCCGCCGCGATCGGCAGGGTCAGCAGGGAGGGCACGACATGCTGGATCAACACGATCGACGTCGCATTGTCCCGCTGCGCCTGGCTCCGCAGCAGCACATTCCCCGTCGCATAGGTCACCGCCGAGCCGAACGCCGCCCCGATCCCGATAAGGTCGTCAACCACGATCCCCGTCGCCGACAGTGAATCCCACGCAATTACCCCGACCCCCACAAGCCCAAGCAACACCGGCCCGATCACCCCCAGCCGCAGCTTCTCCCCCAGCACCGCCGCGGCCATCAACGCAAGGATCAGCGGCCCGATATAGGACAGCGACAACGCCTCCGCGAACGGCAGATGCCGCAAAGCGGTGAAGAACAGGAGGGTCGAGCCCAGCGACAACAATCCGCGCGGCGCATTCGCCTTCCATGAGGAGAGCGAAGGCCACCCGCCACCGGTGTACCACAGCGCGATCAGCACCATCGGAATGCCAAAGCTGAACCGCATCGCCACCACCTCGATGGTGGGGAGATTGACCTGGAGCGATTTCACCACCGCGTCCATGGTGGTGAACACCATGATCGCTCCGGTGGCCACCATGAAAGGAACGGCCGGTCGCGCGTGGTCGGTCGGATACGTCACGCTACGACCAGGTCGCGCCCTCGAACCGGTACCCATCCCCCTGCCGGCGCACATAACCGCAATAAGGCGCGCCAAAATGCATCGGCATGATCAACGCCTCCCGCTCCGCCGCATTGCGCAACACCCGCCCCCGCGCCGCCTTCGCATCATCGGCCCGCAGCACGTAGCGATCGTTCCAATGCGGATACGCCACCTGGATCGGCGAATGCATGGTGTCGGTGGAGAAATACCCCTCCGCCCCGCCATCCCGCAGCCGGAACGCCAGCATCCCCGGCGCATGCCCCGCCACGTCCTCACCGAGCAGACACCCCGCCACCACCTGCCCCGCCTCGATGAAGTCGACCATCCCCGCCTCCAGCACCGGAAGCACGCTATCCGCGAAGGACCCGGCCTGAACCATCTTGTCCCCGCCGTCGTACTCCGCCTTCCAGTGGTCGAACTCCGCCTTGGGTATCAGGTACCGCGCCTTGGGGAAGGCGGGTTCCCACCGCCCATCCCGCCAGACGGTGTTGCCGCCGACGTGGTCGGTATGCAGATGCGTATGCACCACATGCGTCACCTGCTCCGGCCCCGCGCCGGCCGCTTCGAGCCAGGGGAGCAGCATGGTGTTCAACATGTCCATCCGCGGAGCCGCCCGCTTCTTGTGGTTGCCCACCCCGGTGTCGATCAGGATCACGTTGCCGCCCGCATGCACCACCCAGATCTGGATCGTCACCACGAAGCGATCCATGTGCGGCACATAATGATGCGGCGCCATCCACCCCGCCTGCGCCGCGATCCCCGCATCGCGCTCGGCCTTGGAGATTTCCGGGAACAAAAACTCCGGCGCATGGGTCGGCCCGGAATATTCGACCACACGCGTCACCCGCGCGTTGCCGATCATACGAGATTGGATCATTGGAATTTCCTAGCTGTCGTCGACCGGCGCGTGCGCCTTCACGGAGGGGCGGGCGCAAAAGCTCTCATACCAGGCCACCAGCCGTTCATTATCCTCCCGCCAGGTCACCTCGGGAAAGCGGAAATCGAGATAGCCCAGCGCGGTGCCGATCGCGATATGCCCAATGCCGAACGGGGTTTCGCCCAGCCCCTCCGCGTCGCCGTCGAGCGCGGTGATGGAGGCCTCGATCTTGCTGCGCCACAGCGCGATATGCGCCGGCGATTGCCGCTCCGCCGGCCGCCCGCGCTCGCCGAGCCACTGCAGCAGGATGTCCAGCATCCCGTTCCCCAGCGCATGCCGTCGCAGCGCGAGGATGCGGTCATGCCCCCCGGCCGGGATCAGCTTGGCCCCGCTGCTCTGGCTGTCGAAGAATTCGAGGATCACATGGCTATCGTAGATCGCCGTGCCGTCAGCCAGAATCAGCGTCGGCAGCTTGCCGAGCGGATTGTCGTCCATCAGCTCCAGATGCGGCGTGGTACCGCCGACCACGGTGCGCACCCGGTCGATCCGCGCCTCCAACCCCGTCTCATGTGCCGCGATCATCACCTTGCGGACATAGGGCGACCGCGGTGACCAATGCAGCAGCCATCTCTCTTCGCGACTCATGGTTTCCCCCCGTGTGACCGGAGTGTGCCACCCCGCTCGCGCCGGGTGAAGGGTGGATCAGTGTGTCCACACCTTCCATGGTGCCGACCCGCCCGACCACAGGGATTCCAGCGTGTTGCGATCGCGCAGCGTGTCCATCGGTTGCCAGAACCCGGTATGGCGGAAGGCCGCCAGTTCGCCATCCCGCGCCAGGCTCTCAAGCGGGGCCTGCTCGAACGCTGTGTCATCACCGTCGATCCGCGCGATCACCGCGGGATCGAGCACGAAGAAGCCGCCGTTGATGAAGGTGTTATCCCCCGGTGGCTTCTCGGTAAAGCTGTCCACCCGGTCACCATCCAGCATCAACGCGCCATAGCGGCCCGGCGGAATCACCGCGGTCACTGTGGCCTGCCGACCGTGACGCTGGTGGAAGTCGACCAGCCCGGAAATGTCGACGTCGGAGACGCCGTCGCCATAGGTCATGCAGAACGCGGAGTCACCGAGATACTGCGCGAGCCGCTTCAACCGCCCGCCCGTCTGGGTGTTGAGCCCGGTATCCACCATGGTGACGCGCCAGGGTTCGGCGTAGTTGCGGTGGTAGAGGATGTCGCCTCGGCCCGTATCCACTGTCACGTCGGAGGAATACAGCACGTAGTTGGCGAAATACTCCTTGATCATGTGACCGCGATAACCGAGCGCCACGATGAAATCTGTGATGCCGTGATGGGCGTAGATGTTCATGATGTGCCACAGCATCGGCCGCCCGCCGATCTCGATCATCGGCTTTGGCCGCAGATGCGACTCCTCGCTGATGCGCGTGCCAAGCCCGCCGGCCAGGATCACCGCCTTCATGCCGCCTCTCCCACCCGCCGCAGGAAGCTCTTCGGCCAATAAGTCACCCGCTCCTGGACCACGCCTTCATTGAACGCGAAGCCCGGCTCCTCCTGGCGGAAGTCGGGATGCCCGGTGAGAAATTCATCGATCGCGGTAATCGGGTTGTTCCACGTCCAATCCGCCTGGGTACGCGGAGCGCCCGCCACCTGCGCCATGATGCCGTCGCAGGCCACGATGTAGGAGCCCGAGGTGACCAGCGGGGCGTAGAGTTCCAACTCACGCGCCACATGGTCCCGGCTGTGGTTGCTGTCGAGGATCACCAGCACCCGCTCGCCCGGTGCGATCCGCGCGCGAACGGCGGCCAGGGTCTCCGGCGCAGTTGAGCTGCCTTCGATCAGCGAAATCCGCTCCGCCATCACGTGGCTCTCGATCGCCGCGCGGTTGTGCGGACGGATCTCGATATCGACCCCGATCACCCGCCCCTTGCCCAGTGCCGCCATCAACCCGGCGTAGAAGACCAGTGAACCGCCATGCGCCACACCGGTCTCGATCACCACGTCCGGGGCGAGGCGCCACAGCACCTCCTGGATGCGGATCATGTCTTCCGGAAGTTGGATGATCGGGCGGCCCATCCAGGTAAAGCCGTAGACGTATTTCACGTCCCACCCACAGCGCAGCCAGGCGCCGGAGACCGCGGAGAAGGCCTCCGGGCTGTCCATCGCCATCACCTCCTCGCCGCCATCCGGCCGGCGGAGCGTGACCCGCCCCTGTGCTTCGTCAATCGTCAGCATGCGACCTCCTGTCGGTGCGATCGTCCGAGGGCCGGAAGATCATCGAGAACGCTGTGAACCGGGGCGCCGAACTCCATGGACACCCTGTTGATGTCGATGCGCGGAAAGCGCTGCGCCACCGCATCTTCCGTCGCGCTCACTTGCCAGCCGAAAGCGCGGTACAGTTCACGGGCCAGCGCGTCATGGGTGACGTTTACGCCTGAGGCTACGTTGTAGAGCCGCGCCCCACCGCCCAGCGCGATCGCCGCCAGCAGCCGGACCGCGTCTTCGATCGCGATATAGTCCTTCGCCGAGCGCATGCTCTGCCCGAGTGTCACCCGCCCGCTCGCCGCGCCCTCGGCCAGCACCTGGCCCAGAAAACTCGCCTCGCCCATGCCGGGCCCGTAGACGTTGGATAGCCGCGCGACGCGGATGCTCGGCCGCGGGTCCGACAGGCAGAGCGCCTCGCCGGCCAGCTTGGTCGCGTTGTAGAGATCGCCCGATGCCGCGGGCTGGACGGGGAGGGGCGTATCTTCGCGTCCGCCCTCCGCCCGGGCGTAAAGGCGGGTCGAGGAGAGGTAGAGCAGCGACGCGAAGCCTCCCCGCTGCAACACCCGCGCGACCAGCCCCGCATGGGCCTCGGCGGTTTCGAGCGGGCGGGTGCGGAAATCTCCGGTCAGGCCAATGCAGTAGATGACGTGCCCAGCGTCAGCCTCGCCGGCCAGGAAACCCGCCAGTCCAACGCGATCCACCGCCACCACCTCATGGCCGAGGCCACGGAGATACGCGGTAAGATGCCGGCCGATGAACCCGCCGGCGCCGAGCACGGTGACCCTCATGCCCCGCGCCGCCCGACAACCACCGCCGGCGTCCCATGCGCAATGCTGAAGGGGGGAATGTCGCCGCGCACCAGCGAGGAAGCGCCGATCACCGATCCAGTGCCGATCCGCGCCCCATCGAGCAGCACGCAATTGGCGCCGATCCATACGTCATCGCCGACCTCGATACCGCCACGGCTGGGGCGGAAGCCCTGGGCTCGGATCGGCCGCGATGGGTCGGCGAATGCATGGCCGGTGGGGGCGAGGGTGCAATTGGCCGCGATCAGCACATTAGCGCCGATGCGAATGCCGTTGCCGGTATACAACACGCAGCCGCTGTTGATCACCGAACCCGCGCCGATCTCGACATCGCCGCTGCCACCGGCCGGTTTGATTTTCACGAAAGCGTCGATCACCGCGCCATCGCCGATCACGATCCGCGTGCCCCGCACCGATTCCTCGATATCGGCGAGCGGTGAGACCCGCGCGGTCGGCGCGATGTCGAGGGTCGGGGGAATGTCAGTCATGGCCACGCTCCGGGCATGGCGGTAGATTGCGTGCAATTGACTGACAAAACGTAAACAGGATGGCGCCCGGCCAGGTTCGTACACCGCCGGGCGGGAGAATTGGCATGGATGAAATCGACCGCGGCATTCTCGCCATCCTCCAGGAGGATGCGACGCTGCCCATCGCACAGATCGCCGAACGCGTCGGCCTCTCGGCCACGCCGTGCTGGAAACGCATCCAGAAAATGGAAGCCGCCGGAGTGATCCTTCGCCGCGTTGCGCTGCTCGACCCGCAAAGTGTCGGCCTGGGGCTCAGCGTCATCGTCGCCGTCGAGGCTGGGGACCATACGCCGGAATGGCTCAGCCGCTTTGCCGCCGGAGTGGCCAGCCTGCCGGAAGTGATGGAAGTCTACCGAATGGCCGGCGAAGTCGACTACATGCTCCGCGTCGTCGTCGCCGTCATGGCGGAATATGACGGGTTCTACAAACGCCTCATCGCCATCGCACCCCTCAAGAACGTCACCTCCCGCTTCGCTATGGAACGCATCAAATACACCACCGCTCACCCCCTCCACGGCCCAGCCTTCCGCGACCGCCGCGCCGTGGACGAGGCGGAATAGACAGGCCCGGGCGGGCGGGTCTGGGGGCTCAGCCCCCAGCGGGGTCGAGGGGCGGCGCTCCTCGCCTTGCTTCCTCTCCGCGCCTCACCGCCGCGCGAGCATGTCGATTTCCACCAGCGCGCCGCGGGCGAGGCCGGTGACGCCGATGCAGGTGCGGGCGGGGAGGCGGCCTGGGGGGAAGTAGCTGCGGTAGGCGGTGTTCATCGGGCCGTAGTCTTGCTCGAAGCGGGTGAGGTAGGCGCGGACGGAGACGACGTGTTCGAGCCCGAGTCCGGCGCCTTTGAGGACGAGGATGAGGTTGTCCATCACGCGGCGGGTTTGCGCTTCGATGCCTTCCGGGAGGGGGGCGGAGTCGTCTTCGGGCAGGGTGGGCATTTGGCCGGTGAGGAAGACCCAGCCGTCGGTTTCGACGGCGTGGCTGAAGGGGGCGACCGGGGTGGGGGCGCCGGGGATCATGAGGAAGTCACGCGGGGTCATTGGGGGCTCCTAGTCGGGGTCGGGCCGGCGGGTGCGGCCGGATTTCACGCCGGCACGATGGGACTTCGCGTCGAGTCGGCGGAGTTTGGAGGCGTAGGTCGGGCGGGTGGGCCGGCGGGGGACGGGTGGGATGGCGGCCTCGCGGATGAGGGCGACGAGGGCCTCGCGGGCGGCGGAGCGGTTGCGGTCCTGGCTGCGGAATTCCTGCATGGTCATCACCAGCACGCCGTCGTTGGTCATGCGTTGGCCGGCCAGGCGGGCGAGGCGGGATTTGACGGGGGGCGGCAAAGAGGGAGAGTTGCGCACGTCGAAGCGGATCTGCACCGCGGTGGAGACCTTGTTGACGTTCTGCCCGCCCGGGCCCGAGGCGCGGATGAAGCTTTCCTCGATTTCGTCCTCGTCGATGCTGAGGCGGTCGTCGATGCGGATCATCTGGTTTCCCAATGGCGGGTTTGTAAGGTGGACTGGCGCTGGATGGCCGCTGCATCCTACACTCCGGCAACTTCGTCGAGTGGGGAAACATGCCGCAGCGTCCGCCGCCTACCATGTCGGAGACCGGGTTCAACGATGTCGCGATGTGTCGCGCTGGGCCGATGGTTTATAACCGGTTCGACCAGTATGTCGGCGCCTCGCTGCGCAAGTATGGCGAGTTTTCCGCTGGGGAGACGGAGTTGTTCCGTCGCATCGTGCTGCCGGGGATGCTGGTGGTGGAGGTGGGGGCCAATATTGGCGCCCACACGGTGGAATTATCGCGCATGGTCGGGCCGCAGGGGGGCGTGATCGCCTTCGAGCCGCAGCTCATCGTATTCCAGACGCTGTGCGCCAATCTGGCGCTGAATTCCTGCGCCAATGTGCATGCGATCCACGCGGCGATCGGGGCGGAGGCGGGCGAGATCACGGTGCCGTTCCTGGCGCCGGACCGGCCGAACAATTTCGGCGGGCTATCGCTGATCGGCGCGACCGAGGGCGAGCGGGTGACGTTGCGCCGGCTCGATGATTTCGGCCTTCCGGCCTGCCACGTGCTGAAACTTGATCTCGAGGGGATGGAGGTTGAGGCGATCAAGGGGGGGGCGGCGACGATCGCGGCGCATCGGCCGATGATGTATGTCGAGAACGACCGGCCGCAGCGGTCGGAGGAGCTGATCGCGCTGCTGCTGGGGTTGAACTACCAGCTTTACCAGCACTATCCGCCGCTGTTCTCGCCCACCAACTACGCCGAGGACCCCGAGAACATCTTCGGCAATATCGTCTCGATGAACCTGTTATGCGTGGCGGCCGAGCGCAACATCACCATCGAGGGGCTGCCGGCGGTGACCGGCTAGCTACACCGCCACCGCCACCGCCGGCTGGGCGCGCTTGAGGGCGGCCATGCCGACGCTGGCGCCGCGATCATAGCCGAGCCGGTAGCCGCCGTCCTCGTTGACGAGGATTCGCGCCACCCCTTCGTCGGGCTCGATCTTGCGGCGCAGGCGGTAGATGTGGGTCTCGACCGTGTGGGTGCTGGCGCCGTTGGCGTAGCCCCAGACCTCGCGCAGCAGGGTTTGCCGTGGCACCGGGGTGCTGCCGGCGCGGTAGAGGTGCTTCAGCACCGCGGCTTCCTTCTCGGTCAGCCGGACGCGGCGGTTGGTGGTGGGCTCGGTGAGGGAGCGGGAGCCCGGACGGAAATGATAGGGGCCGATGACCAGCACCGCGTCCTCGCTGGTTTCGAACACCCGCATTTGGGCCCGCAGCCGGGCGATAAGTTCGGCGAGGCGGAAGGGTTTGACGATATAATCATTGGCGCCGGCATCGAGGCCGCGCACGACGTCCTCCTCGCTGTCGGCATCGGTGACCAGCACGATGGGGACGCGCACGCCGCGCCGGCGCAATTCGCTGCACAGCGCGACCGCATCGGAGACCGGTGCGAGGTCCAGCACGATGACGTCGTAGTGGTTTGACCGTGAGCCGGCCAGCGCGAGGGCGCCGGGGGCGTCTCCGGCAACGGTGACGGTGAAGCCGCCGCAGGTCTCCAGCGCCAGCGACAAGGTGGAACGGTGGGCACGATCATCGTCGATCAGCAGGACATGACGGGTGGTGCGCATCGGTGAACCCTCCAACGGTGCCGCGGACCACATCCTCGGCATGGCCACAGGATCACCATGAAGTCGTAAATTGTCTGTGACCCACCTCACTCGCCGCGGCGTTTTTTTTGGACCCGCCGAGTGGCATTCGCTGCATGTCAGACTTTCCGTGCCGGACCTCTCGCCGCGGCGGCGAATCCACGCTAGGCAGGTGCTTTCATCGGCAGGACGACCGAGACGTGGAAACCCAATTTTCTGACATCATCCCGACCATTGAATCCGTGCGGGCCGGCCTGGCCGGCACCGGCTACATCCCCTCCCGCCAGATTTCGACCGCGCTGTTCCTCGCCATGCGGCTGGGCAAGCCGATCCTGGCCGAAGGCCCGGCCGGCGTCGGCAAGACCGAGCTGGCCAAGGCGACCGCCGAGTTCCTCGGACTGCCGCTGGTGCGCATGCAGTGCTATGACGGGCTCGACGAGAGCAAGGCGCTGTACGAGTGGAAGTACGGCAAGCAGCTGCTCTACACCCAGATCCTCAAGGAAAAGGTGAGCGCCGTTCTCTCCAAGGACGACACGATGGAGGCCGCGCTCGGCCGGTTGCACGAGTTCGACGACATCTTCTTCTCCGAGCGTTTCCTTGAGCCGCGCCCGCTGCTCAAGGCGCTGCAGGAGCCGCGGGGCGCCGTGCTGCTGATCGACGAGATCGACAAGGCGGACGAGGAGTTCGAAGCGTTCCTGCTGGAGATCCTCTCGGACCATCAGGTGACGATCCCGGAGATCGGCACCATCCAGGCCGTCGTGAAGCCGATCGTCATCCTGACGTCGAACAACACGCGTGACCTGGGCGACGCGATGAAGCGGCGCTGCCTGCATCTGCACATCGGCTACCCCGACGCCAAGCTCGAAGAGCAGATCATCGATAGCCGCATCCCCGGCATCGAGGACTCGCTGCGCCGCCAGCTCGTCAGCTTCGTGCAGCAGCTGCGTGGGCTCGATCTGCGCAAGCTCCCCTCGGTCAGCGAGACGATCGATTGGGCGCGGGCGATCCTGCTGCTCAACGCCGCGCGGCTCGATACCGAAGTGGTGCAGGACACGCTGAACCTGCTGCTGAAGTTCGAGGGCGACATGACGATGGGCGGCAAGGCGGCCGGCGAGCTGGTCCATAAGGCCCGGCGCGACGGCGGGTTGGAGGACTGACCTCAGTGCAGCCGCGCGGGAGGCGCCGATGACACAGATGCTGCTCGGCCTGCTCCGCGCCGCGCGCGGAGCGGGGGTGGTGATTTCGGTCGCCGAGTCGATCGACGCCTTCCGCGCCGCCGAGGTGGTGGGCTACTCCGACCGCGATTTGCTGCGGGACACCCTCTCGCTGTCGCTGGGCAAGACGATCGAGGACAAGCGGGCCTTCGAGGCCTGTTTCGACATGTTCTTCCAGCGCGAGATGGTCACCTCCGGCGAGGCCGAAGGGGAGGGCGCGCGGCAGGACGGGCCGCCGGCCGATACCGATGGGATGTCGCCGCTCGCCTCGATGCTGCTCAATAACGACCAGGCGGGGCTGGCGGCCTCGATGGAGGGTGCGGCGGCGGCGATTGGTGCGTCCAACATCGCGCTGTTCACCCAGACCAACATGTTCGCCTGGCGCATTCTGGAGCAGATGGGGCTGCCGGAGCTTGACCGTGACATCGCGCATCTGCGTGGCGAGGGGGCGGACGAGGCCACCGCTGAGCGGCTGGAGGCGATGCGGGCGGCGATCGGCGCCCAGGCGCGCGCCTATATGGAGCGCCAGCTGACGCTGTTCTCGGCGGCGACGACGCGGGAGATCCGTGAGGGCGCGCTGCGCAATGTGCGGCTTTCGCAGCTTGACCGGCGGGACATGGACCGCATGCGCAGCCTGGTGCGCGACATGGCCAAGCAGATCGCCACCCGCTACAGCCGCAAGCGCTACGAGGACCGCAAGGGGCACCTCGATATTCGCCGCACCATGCGGCGGAACATGAGTTTTGACGGCATTCCCTTCAACATGATCTGGAAGCGCCAGCGCATCGACCGTCCGTCGATCATGGTGCTGTGCGACGTTTCGGGCTCGGTCGCCGCCGTTTCGCGCTTCCTGCTGATGTTCCTTTATTCGCTGGCCGATGTGCTGGCGGGCATTCGCTCCTTCGCCTACTCGAACCATTTGATCGAGGTGAGCGATATTCTCGCGCGGCGCGAGATCGACGATGCGATCGAGGAGGTGATGAAGGTGGTCGGTTTCGGTTCGTCCGATTACGGGCGCTGCCTCGCCGATTTCTCTGAGGTGGCGATGCGGTCGGTGAACCGGCACACCACGGTGATCATCCTTGGCGACGCCCGCGGCAACCGCAACGAGCCGCGCATTGATATCCTCAAGCAGATTTTCGAGCGGGCCAACCGGGTGATCTGGCTGAACCCGGAGCCGCAATCGCTGTGGGGCACGGGGGACAGCGACATCCTGCGCTACGAGCCGTTCTGCCACCAGGTGACGTCCTGCGGGACGCTGGTGCAGTTGGAGCGGGTGATTTCGGAGATGATGGCGCAGTCGCAGTAAGGAAGCGCTTCTTTTTTGAAAAAAAGAAGCAAAAAACTTTTATCCGTTGGCTTGGTTCCGCTCCCAAGTCTCCGCGGAGCCAAGCCAACGGCATCGAACAGATAAAAAGTCTTTTTGGTTCTTTTTGTTCACAAAAAGAACTGCTTGCCTACAGTGGCGTAGGCACCCCTTCGGGCAGCAACCCACTCGATTTCAGCTCCGCCCACAGCGCCCCAGGAATGGGCGCGCTCATCATCCGCGCATTCTCACGCACCTCGTCCGGATTGCGCGCGCCGGGGATGACGGTGGCGACCACCGGATGGGCGGCGCAGAATTGCAGGGCGGCGGCTTTGAGATCCACGCCGTGGCGGGCGCAGAGTGCGTGCATCGCCTGGGCGCGGGCGGCGAGGTCGGGCGGCGCGGTCTCGTAGTTGAAGGTGGTGCCCCCCGCCAGCAGGCCGGAGTTGTAGGGGCCGCCGAGCACGACTTTGGCGCCCTTGGCGGCGCAGGCGGGGAAGAGTTTGGCCAGCGCGGTATGGTCCAGCAGGGTGTAGCGCCCGGCGATGAGGAACACGTCGGGGTCGGCCTGTTCGAGGCAGGCGAGCGCGGGTTCGACCATGTTGAGGCCCATGCCCCAGGCTTTGATTTCGCCGCGCTTGCGCATCGCCGAGAGCACCTTGGCGGCGCCTTCCATGGCCTCGCGGAAGCGCTTCTTCCAGTCGGGGCCGTGCCAGTCCTCCGAGCAGTCATGGATGTAGACGATGTCGATGCTGGAGAGGCCCATGCGGGCGCAGGAATCCTCGATGGAGCGCACGGTGCCGCCAGCCGAGTAGTCGAAGGTGCGGGCGAAGGGCAGGGCGCCGGTGAAGCCTTCATCGACCTCGGGCACGGAGGGCACCGGGCGTAGCAGGCGGCCGATTTTGGTGGAGAGCCAGAAATCGGCGCGGTTCTGCTTGCGGAGGATGGCGCCCATGCGGAGTTCCGACAGGCCGGCGCCGTAATGGGGCGCGGTGTCGTAGTGGCGGATGCCGCAATCCCAGCCGGCCTGGGTGGTGGCGGCGGCGGTGTCCTCGTCGATGCGGGCGAAGAGATTGCCGAGCGGCGCGCCGCCCATGCCGAGGGGGCCGGGGATCATGCTTGGTCTCCCGGCATGGTGACGTCGGGCGCGATGACGCCCTTGGTCAGCAGCACGTTGCCGTAGAAGCGGCGCTCGCCGGTTTGCACGATGGCGTAGGCGGTCTCGGCGCCCTCGTAGAAGGCGTGGCGCTCGACGCCGACGGCTTTCGGCCAGCCGGCGGCGGCGAGGACGGCGTTCATCTCGCCGACCACTTCGGGCACGGCATCCGGGTCACCGACCACCTGCATGATCTGCGCGGGATCATCGACATAGGTGTCGCAGGGGAGCAGGCCGAGGATGGCGGACAAGGCGCGGGTGATGCTGGCGCCGGGCAGGCGGATCAGGCGGCGGCCACGGCTGGCGGGGTAGTTGGCGTCCACCAGCACGATGCGGTCGCCATGGCCCATGTCGGCCAGGGCGTGGAGGAGGTCTGGGGTCAGCAGCGGGTCGATACCGATCAGCATGGCGCCCTCACACGTGGCCGAGGGCGTGCTGGCGGAAGCGGGTGCGCCCCACCGCCGGGTTCATCAGGCGGCCGGTGTTGAGCGGCTTGCCCTCCTTCACCCGCAGCAGGATGAAGGCGAGGCCGTTGCCTTCGCGGACGAGGCGGCGGCCCTCCGGCAGGTCATCCATGGTGTTGATGGTGAGCACGGCGGGGATTCCGGAGCCCTCGGCGATTTTGGCGAGGTTGACGCCGAAGCCGGTATGGCTGTCCTGGTTGCCGGTCTCGCCGTAATGGCCGTTATCGACGCAGATGATGGTGAGGTTGGGCGGGTTCATCAGCGCGGCGGTGGCGAGCGCGCCGAGGTTCATCAGCAATTCGCCATCGCCGGTGACGCAGAGCACGCGGCGTTTGGGCTGGGCGAGGGCGAGGCCGAGCCCCATGCTGACGGCGGCCCCCATGGCGCCGGCCATCGCGTAGACGTTGGGGCCGTCATTGGTGATGGCGGTGAGCTCCTGCGCCGAGCCGGCGAGGCCGGCGACGCAAAGGAACTCGTGCGGGTTCTCGATCAGCAGGGGGATGACGTCCTTACGGTCAAGCACCGTCTCGGGCATCGGGTTGACTTGCAGCTTCTTCGGGCGGGCCATGTGGGTCTCCTATCTTTGGTGAGGGCGATTCACGTCTCCGGCGTTGCCGCCTCCGACGACCGCGCTCAGCCGAATTTCTTGGCGCCGATGAGGCGCTGGGTCAGCAGGACGGCGACGGTTTCGCCGGATTGGAACACCATCGTCAGCGCCGCTTCCACGGTGGGGATGACCTCGGCGGGGGTTTCGGCGCGGAGCACGATGGTGCCCATGGCCTCCAGCACCGGCTGGGTCGCCTGGCCCATGGGGAACTGCCAGGGATTGCCCTCGCCGAATTCGCCGCGCATGGAAATCAGCATCAGCAGGGGGAATTTGCCGCCCTTGTTGAGGGACAGCATGTTGATGCAGTTGCCGGCGCCGGAGGATTGCATCAGCAGCACGCCGCGCGCGCCGCCGAGATCGGCGCCGGCGAGTAGCGCCACGCCCTCCTCCTCGGTGGTGAGCGCCACCGAATGCACGTCAGGGTCGGCCAGGGAGCGGTCGATCAGCACGCGATGGCCGGCATCCGGCACATAGGCGAACTGGGTGATGTTGGCGCGCTTCAGCAGGTCATAGAGCTGATCCGGCCAGGTGACCGCTCCGGTGGCGACGTCATGGGAGGTCAAGGGAGGGTTCCTTCACTCGGCGATGGTGATGGTGGGCGGGTTGCGCAGGGTTTGCAGGATGACGCAGTAGCGCTCGGTGGTCTGGATCATGCGGGCGAGTTTCGTCGCATCGGCGTCGCAATCGACCTCGAAGCGGAGCGTGATGTCGGTGACCCCCACGGGGGCGGCGCGATCGACGCCCAGCGTGCCGCGGGCATCCCACCAGCCCTCGGCGAGGATGCGGCCGGAGTGGATGGTGACGCCCATGGCGGTGGAGACGGCGCGGAGCGTGACGCCGGCGCAGGCGACCACGGCTTCGAGCAGCAGATCGGCCGAGCAGGCGAGCTCGCCGGTGCCGCCGCCGGCCGGGTGCAGCCCGGCGACCACGGGGGCGGCGCGGCCGGCGATGGTGCAGGCGATGGCGTTCGGGTCGAGGCTAGCCTCGGCATGGGCGCGGACGCGGGCGGAGGCGGGATTGTCGCGGTAGCCCTGCTTGATCGGCGCCTGGATGGCGCGGAGTTCCTCGGCGTTCACGGCGTGATCTCCGTCATGTTGGCGGCTGGTTGCACTGGGGCGCCGGTGGCGGCGCGGACCTCGTCGAGCGTCACGCCGGGGGCGATGGCGACCAGGTTGAAGTGGTCGCCGGCGGGTTCGAACAGGCCGAGATTGGTGGCGACCAGCTTCACCACGCCGCGCGCGGTGACGGGCAGGGCGCATTGGCTGAGCAGGCGGGGGGCGCCGTTGCGCTGGGTGTGTTCGAGGATGATGAACACCCGCTTGGCGCAGGCCGCAAGGTCCATCGCGCCGCCGATGCCGCCGCCCTTGGCGCCGGCGATTTTCCAGTTGGCGAAGTCGCCGTTGGACGCGACTTCGTAGGCGCCCATCACGGTGACGTCGATCTTGCCGGAGCGGATGATGGCGAAGCTATCGGCGTGGTGCACCACCGCGGCCTCGGGCTTCAGGGTGACGTGCTGGCCGCCGGCGTTGACGAGGTGCATGTCCTCGTGGCCCGGCTCGGCCATCGGGCCGTAGCCGATCACGCCGTTTTCGGAGTGGTAGATGATGTCCGCCGTGATCGCGGTGTTGGAGCACATGGTGGGGATGCCGACGCCGAGATTGACGATCCAGTCATCCTCGAAGCGGCGGGCGATGGCGTCGGCCATTTGCTGGCGTGTGAGACCGCTCATGCCCTGGGCTCCCTCAGCTGCGGCCATAACCCGTCCGGGGCGGGGGGGATGACGACCATGCGGTGGACGAAAATGCCGGCGAGGTGGATGTCGTCGGGGTCAAACGCGCCGGCGGGTTCGATTTCGTTTTCGACCTCGGCGATCACCACGCGGGCGGCCATGGCCATGATCGGGTTGAAATTGCGCTGGGAGCGGCGGAAGCGGAGGTTGCCGGACGCATCGGCGCGATGGGCGCGGATGAAGGCGTAGTCGAGCGGGAGGGCGGGTTCCAGCAAATATTCGCGCCCGGCGAAGACGCGGGTTTCGCGCCCGGCGGCGAGCTCGGTGCCGACCGCGGTGGGCGTGTAGAAGGCGGGGATGCCGGCGCCGGCGGCGCGCATGCGTTCGGCGAGGGTGCCCTGCGGGACCAGTTCGGCCTCCACCTCGCCGGCCTCGTAGTATTTGGTGAAGGGCAGCTGGTCAGAGGCGCGGGTGGCGGCGGTGAAGGCGCAGATGACCTTTTTGACCATGCCGAGCTCCACGAGATGCCCGATATCGGGCATCCGCGGCTGGCCGGCGCCGCCGGTGGTGTTGGCGACGCAAATGAGGCCCTTCGCGCCGCTCGATTGCAGCGCCTTCATCAGGTTGAACGGCACGCCGGGCATGGCGAAGCCGCCGAAGCCGATTGTGGAGCCGTCCTCGATGCCCTGGATCGCCTCGGCGAAACCCGGGTAGACCTTGCTACGTCGCGCCATGTTATTTCCCCTTGAACTGCGGCGCCCGCTTCTCGCGGAAGGCGGCGACGCCTTCCTTGAGGTCCTCGGACTGGCGCACGCCGGTGAGCGGCACCGAGGCGTAGACCATGCGCTCCACCGGGCCGCGCGGCATGATTTCTTCCACCACGAAGCGCTTCAGCGTGTGCAGCACCAGCGGCGCCATTTGAGCGAGCTGCATGCCCATCGCCACCGCCTCGCTCTCATGCGTGCCGTTGGCGACGACCTTGTTGACGAAGCCGACATCGTAGCCGCGCTGGGCGGAGACCTTGGTGCCGAGCAGCATGATCTCCATCGCGAGATGATGCGGCATGCGGGTGACCAGCGAGGAGATCATCCCCGCGGTGATGCCCATCTTGGCCTCGGGATAATAGAAAATGGTGCTCTCGGCGGAGACCAGCAGGTCACACATCATCACCATCACGATGGCGCCGCCGACGCACCAGCCGGAGGTGGCGGCGATAACCGGCTTCATGGTCTTGAAGCCGACGGTGGGGATGGCGCGCCACAGCTCGGGCAGGTCCGAGATGTCGGCGCCGGAGGAGAAGGCCTTTTCGCCGGCGGCGGACATCACGGCGACGCGCTGTTCCGAGGCGTCAAACGCGATGAAGGCGGCCTGGATTTCCTCGGCGACGCCCTTGCTGACGGCGTTCAGCCGGTCCGGCCGGTTGATGCGGATGATCCGGACGGGACCCTGGTCTTCGACGACGACGACGGACATGGTGTTTCCTCAGGCTTTAGATGGGGTTCAGGCTTCCGCGACCTGGCGCGGGAGGTAGATGGCGGTATGGGCGACGCGGGCGAGGGGGCGGTTGTCGCCCAGCACCAGCGCGTCTGGGGTCATCGTTGTAGGCGCGCATCCAGCGCACCAGATCGGCTTCC
>CAIYPH010000192.1 GCA_903928045.1 uncultured Rhodospirillales bacterium | reverse complement strand
TACGGCGTGACGGTGAATGCCGTCGCGCCCCAGGCGATGACGCGCATGACGCTGGGCCTGCGCGAGCGCACCCAGGAGCAGATCGACGCCGGGCATCCCCGCCGCGTGTCGCCGGCCATCGTGTGGATCGCCAGCAAGGAATCGCAGGACTTCACCGGCCGTATCGTCGAAGCCGGCGCCGGGCTGCTGGCGATCGCCGAGGGTTGGCATCGCGGCCCGACCGCGGAGCCGATCGAGGATCCGAGCCTGCTCGGCCCGACCATGATGGACCTGCAGGCCCGCGCCCGGATGAATGCCGGTATGAACGGCATGGACCTCGACTGACCCAGCCATGAAAGATCCCCAACCCCAGATGGACGGCCCGCCGATCTTCGCCGGGCTCAAAGTCATCGACTGCGCCACGTATATCGCTGCCCCCACGGCCGCGACGGTGCTGGCCGATTTCGGCGCCGAGGTCATCAAGATCGAGGCGCCGGGGGATGGGGATCCCTGGCGGCATTTGCATCAGCGGCCCGGCTTGCCCAATTCGCCGCACAACTACACCTGGCTGATGGATAACCGGAACAAGCTCGGCCTCGCGCTCGACCTCAAGAGCGAGGCCGGGCGCGCGGTGATGGAGCGGCTGGTCTCGCAGGCCGACGTGCTCATCACCAATCAGCCGCTGCCCGTCCGCGAGCGGCTGAAGCTGCGCTACAGCGATTTCGCCGAAAAATACCCCCGCCTGATCTATGCCTCGTTCACCGCGTACGGCGAGGAGGGCGAGGAATCCGGCAAGATCGGGTTCGATCTCACCGCCTTCTGGGCGCGTTCCGGGCTGATGGACCAGGTGCGCGCGGATCGGGACACCATGCCGGCCCGCTCCGTGGGGGGGATGGGCGACCACCCGACCGGCATGTCCTTTTATGCCGGCATTCTAACGGCGCTGTGGCAGCGCGAGCGGACCGGCAAGGGGGCCGAAGTGCGCTCCTCGCTGATGGGCAACGGGTTGTTTTCCAACGCCATGCTGGTGCAGGCTGCCTTGTGTGGCGCCAGCATCCCCTCCCGCCCGCCGCGCAGCCAGACCACCAGCGCGCTTGGTGGCACATATCGCACCCAGGATGACCGGTGGTTCCTGCTCGCGCTCTCCAACGAGGTGAAGCAATGGCCGGCGCTGATCCGCGCCATCGGCCGCGAGGATCTTGGCAGCGATCCGCGCTTCGCCGATGTCGACTCACGGCGGGCCAATGCGCCGATGCTGATGGGCCTGCTCGATGGCGTGTTCGCCACGCGGAGTTTGGCGGAATGGCGCCGGGCGCTCGATGCCGAGGGGCTCAATTTCGGCATCGTCAGCACCGTCGAGGAGGCGGCGAATGATCCGCAGGCCCATGCCGCCGGCATTTTGCGCCCGTACGCCGATACCGGGCTGATGACGATTGACAGCCCGTTCACCGTCAGCACGGTGGCGAAGGTGCCGATCACCGAGGCGCCGGACCACGGGCAGCACAGCGCGCAGATCCTGCGGGCCGCCGGGTATTCGGAGGACGAGGTGGCGCGCCTGCGCGCCGCCGGGGTGATCTCCGGGCCTTGAGCGCGCGCCCCGTCGCCATTCTGCTCGCTGGCGGGCTGGCCCGTCGGATGGGCGGGGGCGACAAGCCGCTGCGCCTGCTCGCCGGGCGGCCTTTGCTGGCTCACGTGATCGACCGCATCCGTCCGCAGGTGGCGGGGCTGGCGCTGAATGCGAATGGTGATCCGGCGCGCTTCGCCGCGTGGGGGATGGAGGTGATGCCGGACACGGTCGCCGAGACGCCGGGGCCGCTGGCAGGTATCCTCGCCGGGCTACGATGGGCGGCGGCGCTGGGGGCGGAGACTCTGCTGTCGGTGCCGACTGACACGCCGTTTCTGCCGCATGACCTCGCCGCCCACCTTGAAGCCGCCCGCGTCGCGGCCGGGGTGCCGCTCGCCTGCGCCGCCTCGGGGGGGTGGACCCATCCGGTGATCGGGCTGTGGCCGGTGGCGCTGGCCGATGCGCTGGAAGCGGATTTGCGCGGCGGAATGCGCAAGATCGACGCCTGGACGGCCAAGTATGGGATCGCCCACGCGGATTTCCCGGAAATGCCCGACCCGTTCTTCAACGCCAACACGCCCGAGGATCTCGCGGAGGCCGAGCGGCTGTTAGCCGGCTAGGACGAGGACGACACCGCCCACCGTCACCCCGACGCCGGCCAGCAACTGCGCATGCAACCGCTCGCCCCGGAGGAAGACGGCGCTCAACACGAGAGTGAATAGCGGATAGCTGGCCACCAGCGGTGCCACCAGCCCCACCGCGCCCAGCGCCAACGCCGCATACATCAGCATCACCGCCGAGGCGTTGCTCACGCCGACCACCATGAACATCGCCCGCTCGCGCGCCGAGACGCGGGGCGCCCCCACCACCGCCCGCAGCGAGAGGATGACTGCGGAAGACACGGTGTAGCCCACCAGCGAGGCGGCGAAGGGGGCGTGCCAGTAGGCAAGACCGAGTTTCACGCCGGGTTGCACGACGCCGCGGATCACCGCCGACAGCACCGGCAGCCCGAGCGCCCAGAGCGGCCAATCGCGCCGCACCCCGCCGCCGCCGAGGCTCAGCAGCACCACGCCCGCGATGATCGCCGCTGCCCCGGCTGCCCGCCCCGGCGTTACCGGCTCATCCAGCAGGAGTGCCGCGAAACCGAGCGCGAATAAGGGCGTGGTGTTGGAGAGGGCGCCGGCGAGCGCCGGGCCCATCAGCCGGTTGGTGGCGAAGGAGAGCAGTGTCTGCCCGATCGGGAACAGCGCCCCGCATGCCGCGAAGATCCCCACCGCCCGCCAGTCGAACCCGCTCACATCCAGCGCGAAGGGGGCGGCCAGCCACATCAGCGCGGTCGCCGTCGGCACGCTGGTGGCTGCCGCCGCGATCACCCCATGCCCGCGCAGCCCCACCCGCGCCAGCACCAGCGCAATCGCCAGGCACAGCGCCGAGCCCAGCGCCAGGGCGGCCGCCGGGTCCATCAGCCACTCAATCGTCGTCACGCGCGCCTTTCCGCATTGCCCCCTCCAGCACCGCCTCCGCAGGGTCGGCATCGAAGCGCAGCCGCCCCTCGCCGGAGAGACAAAGGAAGCGCTTGCCCTTCGCCCGCCCAACCATGGTGAGCCCCGCTTGCCGTGCCAATTGCACGCCAAGCGCGGTGAAACCGCTGCGGCTGATGACGATGGGGATCGCCATCTGCACGCATTTGATCACCATCTCCGAGGTCAGCCGCCCCGTGGTGTAGAACAGCTTGCCGGCGGGCGAGACGTCGTTTAGCCGCATCCAGCCGGCGATCTTGTCGATCGCATTGTGCCGCCCGACATCCTCCATATAGACCAGCGGCCGGTCCTCCTCGCACAGCACGCAGCCATGAATGGCGCCGGCGGTGAGGTAGAGGCTCGGCCGCGTGTTGATTTTGCGCGAGAGCGCGTAGAGCCAGGAGGTGCGCAGGATCGCATCAGGGTCGAGCACCACGGTCTCGAAGCGCTCCATCATGTTGCCATAGGCGGTGCCCTGGGCGCAGCCGGAGGTCAGCACGCGCCGGCGCAGCTTGGCCTCGTAGTTGGTGCGCCTGGCCGTGCGAACCACGACGACGCCGAGTTCGGGATCGACGTCGATCGCCTTGATGCGGTCCTTCGGCAGCAGCATGGTCTGGTTGAGCAGGTAGCCCACCGCGAGACAGTCCGGCCGGTCGCCGATCGTCATCATGGTGACGATTTCCTGGCCATTGAGGAACAGCGTCAGCGCCCGTTCCGCCGGCACCCGCGTGGCCACGGTTGCGCCGGTATGGTCGATGCCGATCACCTCCTCGGTCAGCGCGGTGTCGTCCGGATCGGGCGCCACCAGCCATTCCTCTCCACTCGTCATGGCCCCTCCCCTCGCCGCCGTGTATCCTTCGCATCCTACCTTACGGAGATGCCGATGACCTGGTCCATCCTCGCCCATGACGCCGAAACCGGCGCCTTTGGCCTCGCGGTCGCCACCTGCAATTTCGCGGTCGGCGCCGGGGTGCCGTTCCTGCGCGCCGGGATCGGCGCCTGCGCCTCGCAGAGCTTCTCCAACCGCTATCTCGGCCCGCCGACCCTGGACGGACTCGCCCGTGGCCTGTCGCCCGAACGAGCCGTGCTCTCCGCCATCGCCGGAGATGAAGGCGCCGGGCTGCGGCAGATCCACGCGCTCGACCGCCACGACGCCTCCTTCGCCTTCACTGGGGACAACTGCGTCGCCTGGTGCGGCTCAGTGAGCGCGCCGGGCGTGAGCGTGGCCGGCAATATGCTGGCCAATGGCAATGTGGTCGCCGATACCCTGGCCGCCTACCTCGCCACTCCCGGCGGCATGCCGGAGCGGCTGATGGCGGCGATGGAGGCCGGCGAGGCCGCGGGCGGGGACCGACGGGGCCGGCAATCGGCGGCGATGTTCGTCATCACCACGGAGGACTTCCCCGACCTCAACATCCGCGTGGATGATGCGGCCGACCCGCTGCCCGAACTGCGCCGCCTGCTCGGCCTCTGGAAGCGGGACCGCGAACCCGGCCTCAAATTCGCCCCGCGCCGGGCGGACCCGGCCGGGCGGATCGATCTTGACGCGATCGACGCAGGGTTTGCCGCGGCAGGAAGTCCGCTCAGGGTAGGGCGGTAGGCAGGAAGCGGTTCTTCTGCAAAAAGAAGGGCTTCCGGCCTCCCGTTAAAGCGCCAGCCGATCAGCCTCGATCCACCGCCCCTCGGCATGGCTGCGATACACCAGCTCGGCGAGTTGTACTGCCTTGGCGCCCTCCACCAGCGTCGGAAGATACGGCGCATCATCGCCGACATGGCGTAGGAACAGCTCCCAGCACTGGCGGAAAGGCGGCTTCACCGGCAGCGTATCCGGCACCTCCGCCCAATCCCTGGTGAAATCCATCCCGAGCGACGCGCCGCCAAAGGCATCCGGCGTGTTGCCGGCCGACTGGATGAAACAGCGGCTGCGTCCCGCCACCGCGGATCCCAGCGTTCCGTCGATCTGCACGCACATCGTGTCGTCCCGGCGCACCCGGGTTGCCCAAGAGTTGCTGATCGTCGCGGGAATTCCGCCTTCGAGCGTGAGCAGCGCGTGCACGGTGTCCTCGACATCGACATCATAGGCGCTACCCGCCTCGTCGATCCGCCGCGGCAAGGCAGTGCTGATTTGCGCGGTGACACGCTCCACCGGCGCGGCCAGGCGGTCGATCATGTAGCGCCAGTGCGCCATCATATCGAGCGCGAGACCGCCCCCATCGGACTTGCGATAGTTCCAGCTCGGGCGCTGGCAGGTCTGCAATTCGCCGTCGAAAATCCATGAGCCAGCATCGATCCGCGCACCGACGATGCGGCCAAAGAAGCCGGATTTCTTGAGAAACATCAGTTTCGCAAAACCGGGCAAGAACAACTTGTCCTGGATCACCCCGTGCTTCACCCCGGCGGCGGCCGCCAGCCGGGCCAGCTCCATCGCCTCGGCGGCGGTGGGTGCGGTCGGCTTTTCGACGTGGATGTGTTTGCCTGCCGCGATCGCCCGGCGCACCAGTTCGGGCCGGCCGCCAGTGGCTGAACAGTCCATGAAGATCTCGTCGGGCCCGGCCAGCGCGGCGGCGAGATCGGTGGTCCAGCGGAGCCCGCCATTTGCATTGGCCAGGGCGGCGAGCCGCCCGGCATCGCGGCCGACCAGCAGCAGCTCCGGCATCAACCGATCGCCATTGGCCAGTGTCAAACCGCCATCGGCGCGTATTGCCATCAGGTTATGGACGTGTTGGGTGGTCCCGATGCGGCCGGTGGCCCCGTTGATGATGATCCCAATCTGCCGAACCGCCATGAGTCGCTCCTTGCCATGTCTCGTCCAGTATCGGCCGGGACGCCCCGTCAAGCCAGGGGTGGCGGCGCAATGCGGGCGATGAACCGGCGCACAACGCCGAGGGCGACACGGCCTTCCGGCAGATAGCGCGCGAACATCGGCCAGACATGCGGCACCCCCGCCACCAGGTGCATCTCCGTGTCTACGCCCGCCGCGCGCGCCTTCGCGGCGAGGCGGGTGGTATCGTCGCGCATCATCTCGTCACTCCCGGCGAACATTAGCAGCGGCGGCAGATCCGCCAGATCGGCATGCAGCGGCGAGGCGCGTGGGTCCGACGGATCGGTGCCAGCGAGGTAGAGTGCCGCGGCCTGGTGCAGCGCCGGGGCGGTGAACATCGCGCAGCGCGCCGCATTCTGCACCACCGCCGCGCCGGTGTTGGCGAGATCGGTCCAGGGCGAAAACGCGACGATTGCGGCAGGGGATGGCAGCCCGGCGTTGCGCGCGGCACAGGCCAGCGCCAAGGCCAGCCCGCCGCCGGCCGAGTCCCCGGCGATCAGCACGCGGCGATCGGCCGAGAGCGCGCGATAGGCGGCCAACGCATCCTCGAGCGCGGCGGGAAACGGGTGCTCCGGGGCGAGCCGATAATCGATCACGTAGCCCGGCGCATCGGCAGCCCTAGCCATCGCGAGAACAAGCGGCCGATGGGTCAGCGGCGAGCCGAAGAAATAGCCCCCGCCATGCAGATATAGCACCGCGAGATCGCCCCGCATCCCCGGCCGCGCCGCCACTTCGCACGGCACCCCGCCGAGGCGATGCGGTGTCACGGTCCACCCCGGCGGGATGTATTTCGCCCCGGGCCGCCCGCTCAACCGGCGGCGGACGACCAGCGGATCGAAGGGCCGCCGCCCGGCCCGCTTCATGGTCACACGCAGGAAGGTGCAGAGCAGGCGGGACTGCCAGCTCGCCACCTCCCTGGGCTCAGCGGGTCGGGCGCGGCGGGGTCTGGGTGTAGTCGTAGAAGCCGCGATTGGTTTTGCGGCCGAGCCAGCCGGCCTCGACATACTTCACCAGCAGCGGACACGGGCGGTACTTGCTGTCCGACAGCCCATCATGCAGCACCTGCATGATGGAGAGGCAGGTATCGAGCCCGATGAAATCCGCCAGTTCCAACGGCCCCATCGGGTGATTGGCCCCGAGCCGCATCGCGCTATCGATCGCCGAGACCGAGCCCACGCCTTCGTAGAGCGTGTAGACTGCCTCGTTGATCATCGGCACCAGGATGCGGTTGACGATGAAGGCCGGGAAATCCTCCGATACCGCGGTGATCTTGCTCAGCCGCGTCGCCAGCGCCTGGGTGGCCAGGAAGGTCGGCTCATCGGTGGCGATGCCGCGGATCAGCTCCACCAGCTTCATGACCGGAACCGGGTTCATGAAGTGCATGCCGATGAACTTCTCCGCCCGGTCGGTGCTGGCGCCGAGCCGGGTGATGGAGATCGAGGAGGTGTTGGAGGCGATCATGCAGGAGGGCTTCAGGTGCGGCGTCAGCACCTTGTAGATCGCCCGCTTCACCTCCTCCTTCTCGGTCGCGGCCTCGATGATGAGGTCGGTATCACCGAAGGCGGCGTAGTCGCTCGACGTGCCGATGCGAGCCATCGCCTCGGCCTTCTCGAGCGGCGTGATCAGGTTGCGGCCGACCTGACGATCCATGTTGCGGCCGATCACGCCGAGCGCCTTTTCAAGCGCATCGGCCTTCACGTCGAGCAGGATCACCGGAAGGCCGGAGAGCGCGCAGACATGGGCGATCCCGCTGCCCATCTGGCCCGCCCCCACGACGCCGACAGTGGCAATGGCGGGGGCGCCCAGCAGGGCGTCGGCGGAAGCGGCGGTCACGCCCGTATCTGCCGGCACTCAGCCGCGCTCCAGCTCGGCGGCGAGTTCAGGCAGGGCGACGAACAGATCCGCCACCAGGCCATAGTCGGCCACTTGGAAGATCGGCGCCTCCTCGTCCTTGTTGATGGCGACGATGACCTTGCTGTCCTTCAT
>CAIYPH010000191.1 GCA_903928045.1 uncultured Rhodospirillales bacterium | reverse complement strand
GCCGACCAACCTATTTCAACATCGGGCGGGACATCCCCGGGGATTCTTCCTTGCTTTGCAGTGCAGCAACCGTTTAAAAGCTGGTTAACCGAACTTTCCGACGAGGACTGAACCAGATGACGACATTTGTCACAGTGAATACGAGCGCAACGGCTTCCGTGCTCGTGCCGTTCACGTCGGCTGCGAACGCCGCCCTGGCCCAGGCCGCTCTCGATGCCGGGCCCAACTCGGTCGCTTCGATCGGCGGAGGCATCTTCAAGTATTTCTCCCCCACCGTCGGCGGCTCGGCCACCGTCCCAGGGGTCACCTTCCTCGGCGGTATCAGCCAGACCATCTCCGGCGCGGTGAACTACGGCCTGATCCCCGCCGACTACAAGGACTTGGTGAACGCCGGCTCCGGCACGGCGATCGCCGTGGGTGCCGCCAACACCTCCCTCTGGTCGGGCCAGAACGCCACCACGGTGTTCCTCAACTCGAACCCGAACGGCCAGGCCTTCCTCGGCGGCGGCAATGACGTGGTCTCGAACGCCTTCTCCTTCGGCACCATGAACGTGCTGATGGACTCGCCGGCCAGCGGCGCCCTTGGCGGTTCGACCCTGACCCTCGACGAGCACGCCGGCGGCGCCTCGACCGTGCAGGCCCAGGCGAACGACCTCATCTCGGTGCTCACCGGCGGTTCGGATCTCATCGTCGCCAACTCCGGCACCGTGGCGGTCTTGTCCAGCCATGGCTCCAGCACCCTGAACGGCGCCACCACCGTGACCGGCGTCGCCGGCGCCACGGAGTGGGTCGCGCAGAACAACGCGCCGATCTTCATCACCCCCGGCGCCTCCAACGCCTTCGTGTTCACCGGCCATGCCGATGGCAGTGACGTGAGCGCCACCCTGTTCGGCGGCACGCATACCTTCGGCGGCACGACCTTCACCGCCCCGGCCTATACCGGCCAGACCACGGTGATCGGTGTCGACGGCTACCTGCAGACCGGCTCGGCCGGCGGCTCGATCATCTCCACCGGCACCAACAACTCCTCCTCCACCGTGGTCGCCAGCGGCAACAACGACGACCTGTTCGTCAACTCCCAGGGCAACACCGTTGACCTCGGCAGCGGAACCGGCGTGTTCGGCGTCACCGCGACCACCGCGGGCGGCAATCTCGGCAACACCTTCAAGCTCGGCTCCGGCACCGGCGAGGCGATCGGCGGCCAACGCGGCCACAACACCTTCCTTTTCCAGGGCGCGGGCACCTACACCGTCGCCGGCTTCCACGACACCGACTTCACCGGCTCGCTCTACAAGGACGCGGCGACCGGGACCGGCGGCGCGGGCAACATCACCATCGCCGACTTCTTCCCGCAGCAGATCCAGACGGTTACCGTCGCGGCCTCGCTCGGCGGCGGCACCGCCACCATCGGCACCGCGATCTTCGACAAGTTCGATACCGCCGGCAAGACGGTCACCTCGCTCACCTCGACCTCGATCGGTGGCGGCCTGTTCAACAACGTCGCCCACCTCTCGGACGGCACGACCATCAACTTCACCAACACCATCGGCCCCGTGCACCAGAACGGCACCTTCATCGTCTAATCCACCACGGGCCGCCAAGGTCAAAGGGCCGGCAGGGAAACCTGCCGGCCCTTTCCTTTTATGCGCCATCCGTATTGCCGCGTTATTCTCCGTGAAATCGCGCGCCCCCGTCTTGCCAGACCTCACGCATCTGTGTTCGCCTGCCCCGGCGCCAAATGCACGCAACGCGTGTAGCATCGCTCCAGCAATTCCGAGGATAAAGTGCCGGTCAACGAGCGGCTTCCGGTGTGGCCCTATCGGATCATCCTCGTCGAGGATGACGAAAATCTGCGCAACGTTCTCGCCGCCGCCCTGCGACGGCAAGGCTGGCCCGTCAGCCCCGCCCCCGACGCCGATGGCGGGCTCGACGCCATGGGCGAACCGCCCCGCCCGGCCATGCTGATCACCGATATCGACCTCGGCCCCGGCCCCTCCGGCCTCCTGCTGGCCGACCACACCAAAATCCGCTTCCCCTTCGTGCCGATCATCCTGATGAGCGGCCACTGGACGCCCGAAGCCGAACAACACGGCGTGCCGGACGCCGTGCTGCTGCGCAAACCCTTCCGGGTGTTCGATCTGGTGGACGTGGTGAAGCGGTTTTTGCCGGTGCAGGAACCGCTGGAGTAGGCACGCAAGCGCTTGCGTCCCTCAGGCCTCGCGCAACCCCTCGTGCCAATCCGTCAACGTCAGCGCCAACGTGCGCGCCTCCGCGCTATAGGGCAGTACCAGCCACGCATCGCCGGTGGTCCAGCGCCAGGTATCCTCGCCGCTGCCCTCGATGGGGTGAAAACCCGGGCCGAAACTGGCGGAATCCAGCACCAATGGCACCCCGTTGACCGCGGCGGCGCGCACGCACACCCCGAATCGGCGGCCATCGCTGTCATCATCGGCCCGCCGGCGCGTGGAGCGCAGGCGCACCGGGCCGCTGCGCGGCGGCAGGGTGCAGGTGAAATGCCACGGCGAGGGCTCCTCCAGCGGCACCGGCTTGCCCGCGGTGAGCAGCGTGACCGGGGGAAGCACCGGTTTCGCGGCAAAAGCGGCCTGTGGCGGCGCCATTTCCGGCATCTCCTCGGCCATCGCGCGGGCGGCCAGGCGCTGGCGATGGTAATTGAGCGCCGGGCCGGCCGGCAGGATGGGCAGGCAGCGCGGGTAGTGGCAGGCGGAGGCCGTCGCGGTGGCGTTGGCCAGGAGAATCGAGTGCGAATCGAGCTCGATGACATGCCACTCCGCCACCGCCGCCGCGGCGTCGCGGTAGATCGAGGTGGAATTCAGCAGCGCCGCCGCCGGCACCAGCGCGCCCGGGTCCTCCCCCTCGCCGATCGGCACGTCCGGCGGCAGCGATTCGCGCAGGCGCAGCAGGGCGGTGGCCGGCAAAACCAGGTCGGCCGAGGGCATCGCCGGGGCGAGCGCGCCGGCGCGGATATGCACCAGCGGCCCCTGGGCGGCGGCGACCCGGTGGATCGCGCGGATCGGGGTGGGCTGCTCGGCCGGGCCGAGCAAGGTGAGCACGGTATCGCCGGGCCGCAGGGACTCGACCGCCGCCTCCCCCATCACCCCCGAGGCGGAGAGGGTGGCGATTCGTGTGCCGGGCGGGAAGGCGCCCTCGCTGGCGCGGTCTGGCGGTTGGGACATCACTTCTTCTCGTAGGGGTCTTCGGTGCCGGCGGGATACATGGTGGTGGTGAGGTCGCCCGGCGTCACCGGCCAGGCGAGCGTGCAGGGCCCGGTCTTGCGCACCAGCACGGCGGTGCCCTCGTAGCCCGCCGCGCGCTCGGCCCAGGCCTTGATGGGGCGATAGATGAAAGGAATGATGAACTGCTCGGCCTCGAGCATGCGTTCCAGCACCTCGAATCCCGTGCGCGGGTTGAACAGCGCGTCCCACGCGGTATCGGAGAAGCGCCAGAAATCCCAGGGCATGTCGTGCATGCCGATGGTCTGGTGGGTGGCGATCAGCGCGAGCCCGCCGGGCTTGAGGATGCGATGGATCTGCGGCACCACCGCCCAGGGCATCATCAGATGCTCGAACACCGAGACCGAATAGACCGCATCGAAGCTCTCGGCGGGGATGCCGGACATGTCATGCGCGTCGGCGACGATGTCGACGTTGTCACCGGGATGTATGTCAAGGACGCTAACCCGTGCCTTGCCAAAGGCTTGGCTGCGATCGAGCTGCGAGCGGGCGCGGCCGCCGATGTCCAGCACATGGGCGCCGGGCAGCGCGTCGAGCTGGTCGATGAAGCGGCGCATCATCGCGTGGCCCGGATAATGGCCGGTGCGATCGGCGCAGAGTTCGAGCAAAGCCACGCTGCCGGACCAGCCGGACTCGGTGGTGAACACCAGCGTGGCGTCCTCCGGCAGCTCTTCGGCGGCGCGCAGGAGTTGCAGCGAGAACCCCTTGTCCGGCCCGAGATTGAGCACGCCGCCATGCGGCAGGTTGACCTCGCAGATCGCGGCCACCACATCCTGCCCGGCGAAGCTGACCGACTTCAGGCGATCCTCTGGGTGATGGAACCAGCCGGAAATCCTGAGCGTATTGAAGAACTTGGCCGCGGTGTCGACCATGAAGAGATAGCCGTCGAGATGCATCGCGCTGGCGCTCCGGGGTAGAGCGTCAGGGTAGCATTGCAAGGGACGGGAAGGAAGGAAGCGCTTCTTTTTTTGAAAAAAAAGAAGCAAAAAAACTTTATTCGTTTGCCGCGCGGCTGGACGGCGAGGGCTCGGTGCGAACGGATGAAAGTTTTTTGGTTCTTTTTTTCAAAAAAGAACCGCTTGCTGCCTCAAAGCGCGGTGATGCTCACCACGGCGACACCCTGGGAGAGGATGCCGAGATCGGCGGCGGCCTGGCGGCTGAGGTCGATGATGCGGGTGCGGGTGCCCGGCCGGTCATTGATGACGACGATGACCGAGCGGTCGGTGCCTTCGAGGGTGACGCGGACCTTGGTGCCGATGGGGAGGGTGGCGTGGGCGGCGGTGAGCAGGCGTTCGTCGTAGCGGGAGCCGGAGGCGGTGCGCTTGCCCTGCCAGCGCTTGCCGCCGTACCAGGAGGCGACGCCGGCCTGGCGCCAGACGGTTTCGAGGTTGCTGTCCGAGACGATCGGGACGTCGGCTTGGGTGGCGCGGGGCGCGGCTTTGCGCGCGGCGGGGGCCACGGCGGAGGGGTCGGCGGCGAGGGCCGCGGGGGCAAAGGCGGGGCCTGCGAGCAGCACGGCGACCGCCATGCCAGGGAGTGCGCTTCTGGCACGTGACAACATGATGAAACTCCATTCGTCCTGCCGGCATGCCCAAGGCTGGGGCTTGCCGGTGTTCGTCCTGTCGTGCCCATCTATGGGCCGGGAAACCACTCAACATGGCGCCCGCTGGCGAATTGCCGGGACCAAACGAGGGCCATTGAGCCAAGACGAGGGGGGAAGATCAACCCTGAAATCGCCGGTCCTTCGCGGCGGTAAAGTGTGTGAAATATGGCGAAACAATGTCGCCGCCCGTCACGGCGCTTTCATGCTGCGCTGCAACATGTTGAAAACTAGGTAATTTCTGCAGCACTCATTACGATGCGGCGCATGCGTAGGTACCCCTATTCCGTTGCCGGCACCCAACGGGTCCGTTGCAGTTTTCCATTTTCACGGTCCCGCGACCACCTATTTTAGGACATCTACCTTTTTTTTGAGGTAGCGTCCGTGGTGGTGGTGGAAATTCAAACGGCTTGAGGGTGTAAGTCGGGGTGGCCATCGGATCGTGTGGCTAAGGTGGAGTTGCGACGCTTCAACCCGAACCGAACGAGGACCCGATGACCGAGGATAGTCTACCG
>CAIYPH010000190.1 GCA_903928045.1 uncultured Rhodospirillales bacterium | reverse complement strand
TATCCGCCCGCCGCAATTTCCGCGCAGAGGGCCGCCAGCCGGGCGGTGGCGGGGTCATCGATGCCGCGTTGGCGAAGCAAGCAAGTTGAACAACGAGACAGCGAGACAGCGAGAAGCGTGGGTTCCGCCGGCGCGGCGGTGTCTCCCCTCTGCCCGAAGGGCACATCTCGCCGCCTCGCTGTCTCGTTGTTCCCCTTTCTTTTTGATCGACTGCCGCGAAGTCAGCCAGGGCTGGGCGATGGGCCTGACGGGTTGACACTGTGGGGCCGGTTTAATCCAATCGCGGCGTATCGCGAGGTTCCCCATGCATATCACCGTCAACGGCGCGCGTCTGTTCTTCGATGTTACCGGGCCGAAGCTGGTGCCGGATGGGCCTGTGATGCGGGAGCGGCCGACGCTGGTGTTGTTGCATGGTGGGCCGGGTGGGGATCATTCGACGTTCAAGCCGGCCTTCGACAGCCTCGCCGATGTGGCGCAACTGGTTTATCTCGATCATCGCGGGCAGGGGCGCTCGGACCGGCGCGGGCCGGAGGAGTGGAACCTCGATCAGTGGGGCGATGATGTGCATGCGTTCTGCGTGGCGCTTGGCATCGAGAAGCCGATCGTGCTTGGCTATTCCTTCGGCGGCATGGTGGCGCAGGCCTATGCGACGCGGCATCCGGCGCATCCCGGCAAGCTGATCCTCTACAGCACCTCGCCCAAGGTGGATCGCGAGGAGATCTACGGCGTGTTCGAGCGGCTCGGCGGGCCGGAGGCGCGGCGTGTGGCGGAGGCGCGGTGGAAGACGCCGAGCCCGGAGACCTCGGCTGCCTATCAGGCGGTGTGCTCGCCGCTCTACAACCGGCGCGCCACCCGCAATCCGGATGCCTTCGCCCGCACCGAGCGCAATGACGCGGTGGCCTTCCACTTCGCGGGGAATGGCGATGGCGAAAGCGTGCGGCTCGATTTCCGCGCCGGGCTCGGCCGCATTCAGTGCCCGACGCTGGTGATGGCGGGCGAGGATGACCCGATCACCCCGATTTCCCGCAGCGAACTCATCATCTCCTGCCTGCCGCCGGGGCTCGCCACCTTCGTGCGGGTGCCGAATGCGGGGCATGGGGTGCATAATGACGATCCGGCGTTGGCGATGCGGGCGCTTAGGGAGTTTGTTGTTTCTTAAGGAAGCAAGCGCTTCTTTTTGAAAAAAGAAGCAAAAACTTTTTATTCCGTTGGTGCGGAGTGTCCCCGGAGAACTCCGAGCCAAACGGATAAAAGTTTTTTGGTTCTTTTTTTCAAAAAAGAACCGCTTCCTTACTCCGCCGCCAGCGCGACCCCACCCAAACCGAATTCCCGCGCAATCAGCGTATAGCTATGCCGCCGCGCGGTCGCGTCGTGGCAGGTGGAGAGCAGGGCGACTTCGTCCACCCCCAATTCCTGCGCCAAGGCGCGGACGCGCTCGGCGACGGTGGCCGGCGTGCCCCAGATGGCGCGGTCGCGGATGCGGGTGAGGCGGGCCTGGTCGGTGGGGGAGTAGGCGTAGGTTGCGGCTTCCTCGGGGGAGGGGAGGGGGGCGAAGATGCCCTTGTCGCGCCAGACGCGGGCGAGGCCGCGGCTGGAGAACAGGTGCTCGGCCTCCGCCTCGGTGTCCGCGGCGAGTGCCCAGACGCAGACGGCGGCGTAGGGGACGGCCAGGGTGGCTGAGGGGCGGAAGAGGGTGCGGTAGGTTTCGATCGCCTCGGCGCAGCCGGCGCCATCGGTGATGAAGTGGGCGAAGCAGTAGGGCAGGCCGAAATGGGCGGCGACCTGGGCGCCGTAGTCGGAACTGCCGAGCACCCAGACCTCCGGCGTGGTCGGGCCGGTCGGCATGGCGATGACGTCGCGGAAGGGGTGGTTCTCCACCAGCCGCTCGCCCTTGAGCCACGAGATGAGATCGCGCACGGCGGCGGGAAAGTGGTCGGCGGCGCCGGCGGCGTTGGGGTTGAGCGCGTGGGCGGTGAGGCCGTCGGAGCCGGGGGCCCGGCCGAGGCCGAGATCGATGCGGTTGGGGGCGATGGCGTCCAGCACGCGGAACTGCTCGGCGACTTTGAGGGCGGAGTAATGCGGCAGCATGACGCCGGCCGAGCCGACGCGGATGCGCGATGTGGTGGCGGCGATGGCGGCGATGAGGATTTCCGGGGCGGAGCCGGCGATGGAGGCGGAGTTGTGGTGCTCCGCCACCCAGTAGCGGTGATAGCCCAGCGCCTCGGCATGGCGGGCGAGCACCAGGCTTTCGCGGATCGACTGGTCCGCGCTGCGGCCGGTGACCACCGTGGATTGATCGAGAACCGAAAGTCGCATGCTGAGCCTCCGCCGTCCCGCTTAATGTGGCACGCATGGCGGCCGCGGCAAGCCCATGGCGCCGCATTGCCGCCGCGCGGCCGCGGTTGAAGCCGCGGCTGGGGGCGGGTTAAGCTCCGGCGTGATTTGGGAGGTGACTATGATTCGTCTCGCCGCCGCGGCGCTGGCCGCCTGCATCGCCACCTCCGCGCAGGCGGCGACGCCGCCGGTTTGGGCGGGGTTTGGCGGCAATGCCCAGCACATCGCCCGCGCCCCCGCCGGCGCGCAGGACCTGGTCAACCTGCACTGGACCGCGAAAGTGGACGAGGCGCCGCAGCTGGTGGGCGGCGAGCTGCTGATCCACTACGGCTCGCCGATGATCACCGCGGCGAACAACGTGTTCATCCCCGTCAAGGGCGCCGCCGCCGGGGCGTTTCGCGTCGATGTGCGGCAGGGGGCGACGGGCACGCTGCTGTATTCGCTGGCGACCGACTGGGCGATGCCGCCGCATGATTGGGCGCCG
>CAIYPH010000189.1 GCA_903928045.1 uncultured Rhodospirillales bacterium | reverse complement strand
CACCGCCGGCGGCGCCACCGGGGCGGGTGCGGCGATCGTGGTCTGGCGCACGCCGGGCAGCCCGGGCGGGGCCGGCGGCCCATCGGGGATCGCCGGCATTGGGGTGTCCGTGACCGGCGCAGCCACGGGAGCCGCCAGCGGCGTGGCAGCCACCTTGGTGACCGGCGCCGGGCGCGGCGGTGGGGCTGGCGCGGCGGGTCGGTCGGCAGCCTCAAGCGACGCATTCATGCCAGACGCGGCCGCCGGCGCCGCCACCGGCACCCTCCCCGGCGGCGACAGCGCCGAACCCGTGGCGTATTGCGCATTGGCCCGATCGGCCACCAGCCCGGCGGCGATCCGCCCCCGCATCGCGGCATCGTCAGCCTGTGGCCGGGTCGGCACCGAGGAAAGGTTCGGCCACGCCGCCTCCGCCCCCGGCGCGGCCGGCCGCGGCTCCGCGATGCGGCCACCCTCCTGCTGGTGCCACCAGCCGAGCGGGTCCACGCCAGGCAGCGACGCGCAGCCAGCCAGCGCGACAACGCCGGACAGCCCTAGCAACCGTCGCACTTGAACCCCGTCCTGCCGCCCTGTAACACCCACCCGTCTCCACTTGTCGTTCGTTTCGCGCCACCCGCCCCAGCCATTGCCGTTGCAGGGCGCCCGGTCCGATCCCTATCTAGCAGTGCGAGCCCGCCTTCGGAAAGGATACCGCCCATGGCCGACCCCAAGACGCCGAAATCCGGCACGGAGCAAGCCGCGCCGTTCAAAATGCCGGACCCCGCGGAACTCGGCCGCTCGATGTCCGCCATCGCCGAACGCTCGCAGCGAATCGTCGGCGAATGGCTGAAACGCCAATCCGAGGGCGGCCCGGCCAAGCCCGACCCGCTCAATATCGGCCAGGCCTTCATGGAGATGACCACCCGCCTGATGGCGGACCCGGCCAAGATGATGCAGGCCCAGCTTGGCTTCTGGCAGGACTACATGTCCCTCTGGCAGTCCACCGCGCGGCGCATGATGGGCATGGAAGCACCGAGCGTGATCGACGCCGACCCCAAGGATCGCCGCTTCAAGGACGACGCCTGGAAAGACAACGAGGTGTTCGACTTCATCAAGCAGTCCTATTTGCTCTCGGCCCGCTACGTGCAGAAAGTGGTCACCGAGGTCGACGGGCTGGAACCCGCCACCGCCCAGAAGGTCGATTTCTACGCCCGCCAGTTCATCGACGCGATGAGCCCGTCCAACTTCCTGCTCACCAACCCCGAGGTCCTGCGCAAAACCGCCGAAACCGGCGGCGAGAACCTCATCAAGGGCCTCAACAACCTGCTGTCCGACCTCGAGCGCGGCAAGGGCAACCTCCGCATCTCGATGACCGACATGGAGGCCTTCAAGCTCGGCGAAAACGTCGCCGTCACGCCGGGCAAGGTGGTCTACCAGAACGACCTCATGCAGCTCATCCAGTACACCCCCACCACCGAGAAGGTGCTGAAGCGGCCGCTGCTGATCATCCCGCCCTGGATCAACAAGTTCTACATCCTCGACCTCCGCCCGCGGAACAGCTTCGTCAAATGGGCCACCGCCCAGGGCCACACCGTGTTCATCGTCTCCTGGGTCAACCCCGACGAGAAACTCGCCGAGCGGAATTTCGAGGACTACATGAAGGAGGGCATCCTCGACGCCCTCTCGGCCATCGAGGCCGCCACCGGCGAAACCGCGGTGAACGCCATCGGCTACTGCCTCGGCGGCACCCTGCTCTCCTCCACCCTCTCCTGGATGGCGGCCAACGGCGATGACCGCATCAAATCCGCCACCTTCTTCGTCACCCTCATGGACTTCCGGGAATCCGGCGAACTCAACGTCTTCATCGACGAAGAGCAGATCAAGATGCTCGAGGAGAAGATGAACAAGCGCGGCTATCTCGAGGGCAACGAGATGGCCACCACCTTCAACATGCTCCGCGCGAATGACCTCATCTGGTCCTTCGTGGTGAACAACTACCTCCTCGGCAACGACCCCTTCCCCTTCGACCTGCTCTACTGGAACTCCGATTCCACCCGCATGCCGGCCCGCATGCACAGCTTCTACCTGCGCAACATGTACCAGGAGAACCGCCTCTCCACCCCCGGCGGCATCAGCCTCGCCGGCACCCCGATCGATCTCGGGCGCGTCAAGGTTCCCGCCTATTTCATCTCCACCCGCGAGGACCACATCGCCCCCTGGCGCGCCACCTATCGCGGCACCAAGCTGCTCGGCGGCAAAAACCGCTTCGTCCTCGCCGCCTCCGGCCACATCGCCGGCGTCGTCAACCCACCCGATGGCGGCAAATACAGCCACTGGATCAACGAAGCCCTGCCCGAAGAGCCCGAGGAATGGTTCCAGGGCGCCACCGAAATCGCCGGCTCCTGGTGGCCGGACTGGCAGCGCTGGGTCTCCGCCCTCGACAAGCGCCAGGTCAAGGCCCGCGTGCCGGGCGATGGCAAGCTGGCGCCTATTGAGGATGCGCCGGGGGCCTACGTGAAAGTTTTGCTCAACTAAACAAAAGTAAGCGGTTCTTTTTTTGAAAAAAAAGAACAAAAAAAACTTTTATCCGATTGATGCGGCGTCCTCCAGGGAGACACCGCAGCAAACGGAATAGAAAGTTTTTTCTTCTTTTT
>CAIYPH010000188.1 GCA_903928045.1 uncultured Rhodospirillales bacterium | reverse complement strand
GGCGCGGCGGTGGGCGCGCACCGGGCGGATATGACGCTGGCCGATGCCAGTTCTGGCCTGCCGGCCGGGCTCGCCAGCACCGGGCAGCAAAAGGCGCTGCTGATCGGCGTGCTGCTCGGCCATGCCGCCCTGCTTGCCGCCGCGCGTGGTTTCGGCCCCCTGCTGCTGCTCGACGAACCCGCCGTGCATCTCGACCAGGACCGCCGTGCCGCACTGTTCGCGGCGCTGGCCCGGCTGCCGGCGCAGGTGTTCATGACAGGCACGGATATCGAAACGTTCATGCCGTTGCGCGGCCTCGCCGAGGCGGTGCTGGCGGGCGACGGCGCGCTGCGCCCGGCCCCCGGCTTCGACGGCCCCGAGGCCTGAGCGAATTTGCGGTTTTTCCATATTTGGCGTATGAATTTGCCAATTCAAACCATCCCCTGGAGCACACTTCCGGCATGAGCGACAAGGCCGCGTCAGACCCCGATTCGCCCCCGCGGGAGGATGACGCCTACGATGCGGCGTCGATCTCCGTGCTGCGTGGCCTCGATGCCGTGCGCAAGCGGCCGGGCATGTATATCGGCGATACCGATGACGGCTCGGGCCTGCATCACATGGCCTTCGAGATCATCGACAATGCCGTCGACGAGGCGCAGGCCGGATTCGCCGATCGGGTCTCCCTCACGCTGAACGGTGATGGCTCGGTGACGGTGCGCGACAATGGCCGCGGCATTCCGACCGACATCCACCACGAAGAGGGCGTTTCCGCCGCCGAGGTGGTGCTGACCCGGCTGCATGCCGGCGGCAAGTTCAACCAGAATTCCTACAAGGTCTCGGGCGGCCTGCACGGCGTGGGCGCCGCGGTGGTCAACGCGCTGTCCGAGTGGATGGAAGTGAAGATCTGGCGGGTCGGCAAGGAGCATTTCATCCGCTTCCAGCACGGCGATGCCGTGGCGCCGCTGGCGATCACCGGCGACTCGGTGGAGGCGACCGGCACCGAGGTGACGTTCAAGCCCTCCACCGGCACCTTCACCAAGATCGAGTTCGACTACGCCATCCTCGAACGCCGCCTTCGGGAACTGGCCTTCCTCAATTCCGGCGTCACCATCGTGCTGCGCGACGAGCGCCATGCCGAGGCCGTGGAGAGCACATTCTTCTACGAGGGCGGGCTGGTCGCGTTCGTGGAGTGGCTCGACCGCGCCAAGACCGCCGTCTTCACGCCGCCGATCAGCATTGCCGCCAAGGACGCCACCACCTCGGGCGAAATCCGCGTCGAATTCGCGCTCTCCTGGAACGACAGCTTCCATGAGACCATGCTGTGCTTCACCAACAACATCCCGCAGCGCGACGGCGGCGCCCATCTCGCCGGGTTCCGCCAGGCGCTGACGCGCGTGGTGACGAAATACGCCGAGGGCATGGGCAAGAAGGACTCGCTGGCGCTGGTTGGCGAGGACATGCGCGAAGGCATGACCGCGGTGCTTTCGGTGAAGGTGCCGGACCCGAAATTCTCCTCGCAGACCAAGGACAAGCTGGTCTCCTCCGAGGTGCAGCCGGTGGTGCAGGCGGTGGTGGCGGATATCGTCAGCCATTGGTTCGAGACCCATCCGCGCGAGGCCAAGGGCATCATCCAGAAGGTGATGGACGCCGCCTCCGCCCGCGAGGCCGCCCGCAAGGCGCGCGAACTCACCCGCCGCAAGGGCGTGCTCGACGTCTCGACCCTGCCGGGCAAGCTGGCGGATTGCCAGGAGCGCGACCCCAGCAAGTGCGAACTCTTCATCGTCGAGGGCGATTCGGCCGGTGGCTCCGCCAAGCAGGGCCGTGACCGCAAATACCAGGCGATCCTGCCGCTCAAGGGCAAGATCCTCAATGTCGAGCGCGCGCGGTTTGACCGCATGCTGGGCTCGGCGGAAATCGGCACGCTGATCACCGCCATGGGCACCGGCAT
>CAIYPH010000187.1 GCA_903928045.1 uncultured Rhodospirillales bacterium | reverse complement strand
GCTGACGATCGCCAGCGTCTCGCCGCGGGCCGGCCGCGCGCGGGTGAGCGTCTCCGCCGCCGCCAGCAGATCCTCCAGGCTATCGACGCACAACACGCCGCAGCGCCGCAGCGCCGCAGCGCCGCGGTGAAGGCGGCATCGCCATCCCCATCCGGGTCGCCGATCCGTCCCCCCGCGGCGAGCGCCACCACCGGGCGCAGCTTCGCGGCGGCGCGGGCGGCGGAGAGGAAGGCGCGCGCATCCTTGATGTGGCGGATATCGAGCAGAATCGCGCCAGTGCCGGAATCCCGGCTCAGCCAATCCAGCACCATGGCAAAGCCGATATCGTCATTGGCGCCGATGCCGATGATATGGCTGAAACCGACGCCATTCGGCCCTGCCCAGTCGATCACCGCCCGGCACAGCCCGCCGGATTGCGACACCAGCGCGACCCGTCCGGCCGGAGGCGCGAGATGCGCACGTGTCGCATTGAGCCCAATCGCCGGCACCGCGATGCCGAAGGAGCCGCAGCCCAACGTGCGCAACCCGGTCTCCAGCGCCAGCGTCCGCAGCCCGCCCCCGGCGCCCAGCACCACGCCCGCCCGCGTTCCCTTCGCGGCAAGGGCGCGGATGGCGCCAGGCACCTCGCCCTCCCCCGTGCAAATCAGCGCGAGGTCCGGCGCGGCCGGCAAATCGCCGATCCCGCCGCTCGCGATCGCATGGATCGGTCCGGCGAATCCGCCCGCCGCAAGATTGGCGGCCACCTGGGCGCCGGCCACCGTCTCGGCGCCGATCACCGCGACGGAAGCGGGGCGGAACAGCAGCCCGGGGTGGAAACGCCCCGATTTCGGCCGGATCAGCATGGGCATGGCGCGACGTCCCAGCACGATGGTGCAATGCAGCATATGCGCACGACGACGGATCGCTGCAAGCGGGTTCCCCCGCGTCTCGCGAGGCGCCAATATACGGGAAAATCACGACGCGGAGACCGCCCATGAGCCCCGACCGCCTGCATCCGGAAATGCGTGCCGTCCAGAACCGGCGCGACGCCGAAGCCGCCAAGCTGCCGCCCGTCGTGCTGGCCGAGCCCTGGGGCCCGAGCCGCGCCATCAGCGAGCAGCTCGCCATGCTCTACGGAAATGGCGGCCCCTCGATGGCGGAAACCACGGAGCGCTGGCTCTCCGTCCGCGGCCGCCGCGTGCTCTGCCGCGTCCACAAGCCGCGCACCGACGCCAAATTGCCGGTGCTCGTGTGGTTCCACGGCGGCGGCTGGGTGTTCCAGTCGATCGACAGCCATGACCGCCTGGTGCGCGAACTCGCCGCCGGCGCCGATATCGCCACCGTCAGCGTCGACTACTCGCTCGCCCCCGAATCCCGCTTCCCACAACCTTTGCTCGAATGCGCCGACGCCGTCCGCGCCCTCGCCGAAACCGACTGGGGCCTCGACACCAGCCGCATCGCCATCGGCGGCGACTCCGCCGGCGGCAACCTCGCACTCGCCGCCGCGATCCATTTGCGCGACATGGGCGGCCCCACCCTGCGCGGCGTCTACACCCCCTACCCCGTCACCGACGCCGACTTCGCCTCCCCCAGCTACCGCGAATTCGCCGAGGGCTTCGGCCTCACCCGCGCCGGCATGATGGCCTATTGGGACCTCTACATGCGCGAGGCGTCCGACCGCCTCAACCCGCTCGCCGCGCCCCTTCGCGCCGAATGCGCCGGCCTGCCCCCCACCCTGATCCAACTCGCAGCACTCGACGTGCTGCGCTCCGATGGCGAGCGCATGGCGGCGAAAATGAAGGCCGCCGGGTGCGACGTCACGCTCAGCACCTATGAGGGCGTGCTGCACGGGTTCGTCAGGCTGACCGAGGCGGTGGCACTGGCGCGGGATGCTATTGGCGAGGCTTCCGCTTGGCTGCGAGGGAAGCTTAAGTGAAGGAAGCGGTACTTTTTTGAAAAAAAGAACCAAAAAACTTCTATCAATTTGCACGGAGACAGCGTCGTGAACGAGATCAAGATTGGGGATGTGACGATTACGTCGATCGTCGAGCGCGAGGGGCCGTGGCGCAAGCCGCAGGACATGTTCCTCAACTACGACGAGGCCACCGCCGCCGCCCATCTCGCCACCATGGACCCGGTGTCCTTCGATGCCGCCTCCGGCAAGATGTTCATCACCTACCAGACCTTCGTGGTGCGCACCCCGCATCACGTCATCCTCGTCGATACCTGCACGGGTGACGACAAGGGCTACCCGGCGCCGATGGATTTCGACAAGTCGCCCTGGGTCGAGGGGTTCAAGAAGGCCGGCCTCAAATATGAGGACGTCGACTATGTCTTCTGCACCCACCTGCACATCGACCATTGCGGCTGGAACACCGTCCTGCGGGACGGGCGCTGGGTGCCTACCTTCCCCAAGGCGAAATACGTCTTCGCCAAGCAGGAGTACCTCGCCTGGGAAGCCGCCGAAAAGGCCGGCGATCCGCGCGGCAACGTGTTCCGCATGAACTGCCTGCCCATCGTCGAGGCCGGCCAGGCCCTGCTGGTGGATGACGACTACATGCTGGACGATCTGGTCTCGCTGACGCCGACGCCCGGCCACTCCCCGCACCATTGCTGCGTCAACATCTTCTCCAAGGGCCAGCGTGCGGTGGTTACCGGCGACATGATGCATCACGCCCTGCAATGCCGGGAGCCGGAGTGGTCCACCATTTTCTGCACCGACCCCGTGCAGGCAGCCGCCTCGCGGCGCGGCTTCCTCGAAAGCGTGGCGGATACCGACACCATCATCCTGCCGATCCACTTCCCCTCACCCACCGCCGGGCGCATCGAGGCGGACGGCACGCGGTTCCACTACCGCTACCGGCACAAATAACATGGCGCAGGACCGCTTCGGCCTCGCCCTCACCACCACCGAGGCCGCGGCCGCGCATTATGTGCGCGGCTGCGACCTGATGTTCTGCATCCAGCCCGGCGCCCGCGCCGCCTTCGAGGCGGCCCTGGCGGAGGACCCCGGCTTCGCCCTCGCTTATATCGGCGTCGCGCAGATGGCCGCCACCGCAGGCGACCTCCCGGCGCTGCGGGCGGCGATCGCGGCGGCCCAGGCGGCGCGGATGGATGCGCGCGAGGTCAGCCATGTCGGCTTCTTCGCCCTGCTGCTCACCGGCCAGCTCGCCGCGGCCGAGCGGGCGGCGGCGGCCCATATGGCGGCATGGCCGCGCGACGCCGTGGTGATGAACCACTACGCCACCAATTCCGGCGTGATGAACAATTGCGGCCGGGTGCGCTCGAAGCAGGAGCGCGCGGCAGTGATGGAGGCATACGCCCCGCATTTCGGCGATGACTGGTGGTACCTCTGCCACCTCGCCATGGCGATCTCCGAGACCGACCGGCCGGACCAGGCCCGCGCCATGGCCGAGCGCTCCCTCGCACTCAACCCGCTGAACTGCCAGGCCGCGCATGGCCGCGCCCATATCGCCTATGAATCGGGCGAGGCCGATGGCTGGCGGCCCGGCCTCACCGCCTGGCTCGCCACCTGCCCCCGCGAGGCCGGGCTGCACGGCCATCTCTCCTGGCACGTCGCCCTCGCCGAACTCCATGCCGGCAACCCCGAAGCCGCCGAACGCCTATTCGCCGACGCGGTGGCGCCCGACAAGCACCAGGGCCCCACGCGCATCAAGCTGATCGATTCCGTGCAGTATCTCTGGCGCATGGAACTCGCCGGCAACCCGCGCGACCCCGCGCGTTGGCGCGCGCTGGACGCCCTGGCCAACCGCCTGGTGCCGAAGCCCGCCGGCCCCTTCATCGACGTGCATTTGCTGCTCGCCGGCGCCGTCGCCGGTAATTCAACCGCCTTCGAGACACGTCTCGCCGCCATCACCGAGCAAGTCCGCGAAGACCGCTACATCGGCGGCGATTTCGGCCCCGAGGCGGCGCTCGGCCTCGCCGCCTATGCAAACGGCGACTACGCCGGCACGATTACCCATCTCGCCCCCCTGATGGGCCAGACCGACCGCATGGGCGGCGGCAGCCGGGCGCAGCACGACATCGTCGAATTCACCCTCATCCGCGCCTGCATCGAAACCGGCCGGCACGACGAACTCCACCGCGCCCTCACAATCCACCGCCCCGGCCCCGGCCTCATTCCCGTGGCCGGCCTGCATTGAGCGCGCACGACCCCGGCACCAAGCCAATCGCCTACCCGGCCGGCGTGGTGCCCGAGGCAGAGTATGGCGGCCCGAACAACTGCTACCGCTACCGCCTGCACCTCACCTGGGAGCCGGCGAAGCCCGCGATGATGGCGCTGATGATGAACCCCTCCGCCGCCGGCCACGAGGGCAGCGACCGCACGGTCAACCGCGCCATCGGCTTCGCCATGCGCTGGGGCTACGGCCGGCTCTACGTCGCCAACTCCGCCGCCTATCGCGCGACCTTCCAGGAAACCCTGGACACAGTCGATGACCCGATCGGGCCAGGAAACGACGCGGCCCTACGGGACATGGCGGCGCGATCGGCGTTCATCCTCGCCGGATATGGCAGCCCCAAGGCGAAATCCCTCCATGGCGCCGGGCTGCGGGCCGCGCGGATGCTGGCCGCCGCCGGGCACCCGCTCCACGTGCTAAAACTCAGCGCGGACGGGTCACCCTGGCATCCGCTTTATGTGAAGGCGGACACCGTGCCGATTGCGTGGCTGCCATAGTAAGCTGCAATGCAGAGCGCCGCCTGCAGTGTTACAAAGGACACTAGCGGCACCCTGCATATCAGTTTTAGTTGCTCCCGATTACCCATTGTCCAGGCTGATCTTCAGCCTCAATGAGAATTGTCCGATAAACGGACATGACGTTGAATTTCTCTCTCCAATCTGTCCGTTCGATCCCTAATCGTCCATCACCTCGAACTAACCCGCCCGGAACGAGTTTTGCGAGATCAGGTGAAGCAGCCGTTTGCCCTACGTTTCTTTCGTCACCGAGGGCTACCAGTCGATAGGTCGTGTCCATTCTAAATTCCTCTGTATGTTTGTATGTACCAGCACTCGCGATCAACCGCGACGTGCAGGCGGGATGTGGGCAATACCCTCATCTCCGTCAAGGCTAAACCGGCACGAAGTTCGAGGAAGTATGAAGGGAGCGCGTGCGGGGTATCTAGAAATCTCTGAGCCAGTGCAGTGGCGGCCCGCAAAGAGATGTGGGTTGACCATCCCCTCGTGTTGCGGGAACGCCAGAGTAGACCGGTCGGCAAGTGGACGAAAAGTTTTTGCTTCTTTTTTCAAAAAGAAGCGCTTGCTTCCTTACT
>CAIYPH010000186.1 GCA_903928045.1 uncultured Rhodospirillales bacterium | reverse complement strand
TCCACACCTTCTGGCCGTTGACCACGTAGCGATCACCACGCTTCTCCGCCCGCGTGCGCAGACGCGTGGTGTCGAGCCCGGTATTGGGCTCGGTAACGCCAAAGCAGGCCTTCTCCTGGCCGGCGATCAGCGGCGGCAGGAAGCGGCGCTTCTGTTCGTCGGTGCCGTAGACCACGACGGGTTGCAGGCCGAAGATGTTGATATGCACGGCAGACGCGCCGCTCATCCCGGCGCCGGATTGGGCGATCGCCTGGGCCATGATCGCCGCCTCGGTGAGGCCGAGACCGGCGCCACCATATTCCTCGGGCATGCAGACGCCGAGCCAGCCGCCCTTGGCCATGGCGGCGTGGAATTCATGCGGGAAACCGCCCTCGCGGTCCTTGGCGAGCCAGTAGGCGTCATCGAAATCGGCGCAGAGCCGCTCGATCGTGGCCTTGACGTCGCGTTGCTGGTCGGAGAGGGCGAAATCCATGCGGGCGGCTCGATGCTGTTCGGCGCCCATCCTGCCGCTCCTCGCCGCCGCCAACAAGGCGCGGTGACGCGCGGCGGAACCTCGACTAGCCTCGCGGCTGGATTTGCAGCGAGCCCCCATGACCGACCATCCCGGACCCGTCGTTATCGACCTGCCGAGCGCCAGGCAGAGCCTCGCCTTCCCGCGCCTCATCGCCGCCCTGCGTGCCGCCTTCATCGCCGGCGCCACCGTGCCGCTGCGCCATCGCCATATCCTGGAGGATGCCAACGGCACGCTGCTGCTGATGCCGGCCTGGCGAGGAGCCGCGGCGATGGGGGTAAAAATCGTCACCGTCTTCCCCGAGAACGGCAAGCGCGGCCTCAACTCCGTCTTCTCCACCTACCTGCTGTGCGACGGCGAAACCGGGCAGCATCTCGCGCTGATCGACGGCAACGAAATCACCGGCCGCCGCACCGCCGCCGCCTCGGCGCTGGCCGGCGACTACCTCGCCCGGCCGGACGCCTCATCCCTGCTGATCGTCGGCTCCGGCCATATCGCCGGCATGATGGCCGATGCCTATTCCGCCATCCGCCCCATCCGCACCATCCGCGTCTGGAACCGCCGGCCCGAGGGCGCCCTGGCCCTGGCCGCCAAGTTGCGCGCCGAGGGCCACGAAGCCGAAGCCGTGGAAGACCTCGAACCCGCCGTGCGCACCGCCGACATCATCTCCTGCGCGACCCTCGCCGCCGAACCCCTGGTGCGCGGCGATTGGCTGCAGCCCGGCAGCCATCTCGACCTCATCGGCGGCTACCGCCCCGACATGCGCGAAACCGACGACGCCGCCATATCGCGCGCCCGCGTCTACATCGACACCGAAGCGGCGCTGGCCGAAGCCGGCGACCTCACCCAGCCCATCGCATCCGGCGCCTTCGCCCCCAACGCCATCGCCGGCTCCCTCTTCACCCTCTGCCGCGGCGAATCCCCAGGCCGCCAAACCGCCGACCAAATCACCCTCTTCAAATCCGTCGGCAGCGCCATCGAAGACCTCGCCGCCGCAGCCCTGGTCTGGTCCGACAGAAGCGCCTGATCAGGGCTTCTTCTTGGCCGGGGTGGGCGGCGGGGCCGACGGGCATTCCTGCACCGCCAGCGCCTGCTGGATCGGCTTGGCCGCGGCGAAGCCTGGCAGCTCCGTCGGCGATTTCAGCGTCATCACCTCGTCGAACAGCCCGAGGTTCTGCTCGCAGAACAGCGTGCCGTGCCGGATGCCGAACTGCGACTGCGCATTGGCCAGCGAGGTGATGTAGTCATCCTGCTGCGACTGCGCCCGCTTGCCATAGGCGCGGTTGAAATAGCCGGTCAGCGTCTTGTCGTTGCTGGCCAGATAGGGCTGGAACTGGCGGATGAACGTGTTGTAGCGCTCCTCCGATTTGCAGGTGACGGCGGTCACCATCAGGTTGCTCTTCAGCGCGGAGACGTCAAACGCGTCCTTCTCCGCCGCGCGGGCGCACATCGGCGCATTCTGCGTCGGCGGCTCCGGCTTCGGCGGCACGGGCGCCGCGACCACAACCGGCGGCGCCGGCGGGGGGGCCGGGGTGCAGCCGAACAGACTGCTGGCCGCAAGCGCGACGGCAATGAGCGAAAAAGCAGGACGACGCATCGAGGACTCCGAGCACACGCAATTATGCGCGCATCTGCACCGCTCCGCCGCGTCGGCGCAACCTTTAAGCACGGCGTTGACATGCCCCCCTTGCCCGGCCACTGCTGGCGCATGCTCCCGTCCCTCTTCGCCTACGGATTCCTCCTCGGCTGGTCCGTCGCCTGGCCGCCCAGCCCGATCAACGCCGAAATCGCCCGACGCAGCCTGGCGCGCGGCTTCTGGGCCGGCTACGGCCTCATCCTCGGCGCCACCACCGGCGACGTCATTTGGGCCCTTGTGGTCGCACTCGGCGTCGGCGTGATCTTCCAGGGACCGACCATGCGGCTGATCATGGGGGTGCTCTCGGTCGGCCTTCTGCTCTTCCTCGGCGTCACCTTCCTGCGCGGCGCCTGGCGCAGCTTCCAGGTCGCCCCCGCTCCGGCGGCGAAGTTCGATGATGCACGCGCGAGCTATCTTCTGGGCCTCACCTTGGCGCTGACCAGCCCCTGGAACATTGCCTTCTGGCTCGCCGCCATCGGCCGCCCGGAGATGAGCGGCCAAGGCCTCGCCGCCATGCTGAGCATCATCGCCGGCGTAGTGATCGCGGTGCTCGCATGGGGTTTCCTGTGGTCCGGCATCGTACTGCTGCTCCGCCGCACCGCCTCGGGCCGGACCTGGGACGTCGCGGTGCGAACCATCACTGGCCTGCTGATGCTCTACTTCGCAGCCACCTCAGCCGCCCGGCTGCTCGCCGGCTAGTGCACCTGCCGCGCCTGCCCCTCCCAAAAGGGCTTGCGCAGATCGGTCTTCAGGATCTTCCCGGCCCCCGACAGCGGCAGCGCCTCCTCGCGGAAGGTCACCGAGCGCGGGCATTTGAAGCCGGCGATCAGCGTATGGCAGTGGGCGATCAACTCGGCCTCGCTGACGCTCATGCCGGGCTTGCAGCGCACGATCGCATGCACCCGCTCGCCCCACTTCGCATCGGGCACCCCGATCACCGCGCATTCGGCGACGGCGGGATGGCTGTAGACCGCGCTTTCCACCTCCGCCGAGTAGACGTTCTCGCCGCCCGAGACGATCATGTCCTTCAGCCGGTCGACGATATAGATGTAGCCGTCCTCGTCCATGTAGCCGCCGTCGCCGGTGTGCAGCCAGCCATTGCGCAGCGTCTGCGCGGTAAGCTCAGGCAGCTTCCAGTAGCCGCGCATCATCGCCGGCCCGCGGCCGCAGATTTCGCCGATCGTGCCGCGCGGCACCTCGTTGTCATCCTCGTCATGGATGCGGACGTCCCAGCCGAGCACGCCGCGGCCGGCCGAGCGCATGCGGCGGAGCTGGTCGGGCGAGGTGCCGTGGTCGCGCGCGTCGAGCAGCGTCAGCACCGGGGCCGCCTCGGTCTGGCCATAGGCCTGGGTGAAACTGGCCTGGGGCATCACCTCCAGCGCCTTGCGGATCACCGCCTCGGGCATCGGCGAGGCCCCGTAGATGACGTGCTTGAGGCTGGAGAGATCGTACTTCCCGATATCCGGATGGTTCACCACCATGTTCACCATGGTCGGCACCAGCAACGCATCGGTCGCCCGGTGCTCCTGCACCAGAGCGAGGAAGCCCGCGGGATCGAATCGCGCCATGAATATCTGTTTCGCGCCGATGCCGGTGGAGACGAACGTCATCGTCGCATCGGCGATATGGAACATCGGCGGCGCGTGGATATAGACCGGATCCGGCTGGAAATGGATGATCGACAAGGTGTTCAGCATGTTGAGCACGATATTGTTGTGACTCAACATCACGCCCTTGGAGCGTCCGGTCGTGCCGCCGGTATAGAACAGGGCGGCAATCTCGTCCCCGCTGCCGCAGATATCCGGCCCCGGCGTGGCGGCGGCGAGAATCGCCTCGTAGCCATGGGCGCCCACGTGCGTCGGCCCGTCGCCGATATGGACGATATGCTGCAACTCCGGCGCCAAGGCCCGCACGGCGGGCAGCACGGGGAGGAAGACGTCATCCACCAGCAGCGCCTTGCACCCGGAGTCCGACAGCCAGAAGGCGATCTCGGGCGGCGCGAGCCGCGTGTTGATCGGCACCACGATGAAATTGCCCCAGGCAAGGCCGAACAACCCTTCGAAATAGCGGTCGCTGTTCAGCGCGAGGATCGCCACCCGATCGCCAGGCGCGCAGCCCAGCGCGGTGACGGCGGCGGCACAGCGGGCGATGCGATCGCGGGATTCCGTCCAACTCCGCCGGCGCTCGCCGCAGACGGTCGCGGTTCCCTGGCCGTTGATTTGCACGGCGCGATGGAGCAATTGCGTCAGTTGCAGCATCATATTCCTCCCTCTGCCCTGTATCCGGGCCGTTTCATGCGTCGATCCTACTGCTTTTGGCGGCGAAGTGAACCGGCGCAATGGGCGGATGGCGCCGGGCGGGCCGGCGCGCCATCTTCCGCTCACCCGTTTCGGCGAAAGGACGCCCCGATGAGCACAATCGATGACACGCGCTGGCATTTGGTGGCCAATCGGCGCCCGGCCGATTTTCTCTACGCCGTCACCACGATGGGCATCTACTGCAAGCCCGGCTGCCCCTCCCCGCCCCCGAAGCGCGGCAATGTGCGCTATTTCGTCGACACCGCCGAAGCGGAAGCGGCGGGGTTCCGCGCCTGCAAGCGCTGCGACCCCAAGGGCGAGCGGGCCGGCATCGCGAAAGCCGTGGTGGCGGATGCCTGCGCCTTCATCGAGGCGGAACCGGCGATCCCCTCGCTGGAGGCGCTGGCCGAGCGCTCCGGCTATTCGCGCTTCCATTTCCTGCGCATGTTCCGCGACCACACCGGCGTCACCCCGCGCTCCTACGCCGAGGGCGTCCGCGCCCGCCGCCTCCAGGCCGCCCTCACCGGCGGCGCACGGGTAGCCGACGCGGTGGCCGAGGCCGGGTTCGGCTCCGAATCCCGTGTCTACGAGGATACCGGCAAGCTGCTCGGCATGACCCCTGGCGCGCTCCGCCGCGGCGGCGCCGGCGAAACCATCCGCACCGCCTTGGCCGACAGCCCCTTCGGCCGCCTACTGGTCGGCGCGACGGCCACCGGCGTCTGTTATCTCGGCTTCGCCGAACCCGACGACGCCCTGCTCGGCGATCTTCGCGCCCGCTTTCCCAAGGCCACCATCGCGGCCGATGACGCGGCGCTGACCGAGACCGTGCAGGCGATCACCGCCTTCATG
>CAIYPH010000185.1 GCA_903928045.1 uncultured Rhodospirillales bacterium | reverse complement strand
CGCGTGATAATCCTCCAGCCGGTTGATCGCCCGAAGCGTGCGCAGATAAACCGGATCGGGATCGACGCAGAACCCGGCGAGGTCCGCCACCGCCTCCTCCACCGGCCGATCCTGCTTCAGCCACCCCGCCGCGCGGGCGAGTTCGCCGACCTGGCGCTGCACATTGGCGATCGCCTCGGGCGGTACCAGGCCGCGGAGGAAGAGGTAGCCATCGCGCTGCATGCGCGCCCGCAGCGCTTCGGTGTCGGCGATGATGTCGGTCGAATCAACGAAGGGCTGCATGCGCGTTGCTCCCGTATCACGCCCGGTTGGCGTTGCTCCGCACGGCTTCGGCCATGCGATCCAGGATCTTGTCGAGGATGGCGGTGGAGGTGGCGAAGTTGAAGCGCACGAAGTTCTTGCCCTCCGGGTCGAACGCCTCGCCGCCGCTGAAGGCGATCTTTGCCTTGTCATGGAAGAAATCGAACGCCGAGCCGGTCAGGCCGAGGGAAGAGCAGTCGAGCCAGTTGAGGTAGGTCGCCTCCGGCATGTGCAGCTTGATCGCCGGCAGTTCGCGCTTGATGAACTGCATCATGTGGCGGCGGTTGCGGTCGAGATGCGCCAGCACGTCATCGAGCCAGTTCTGCCCGTGGTTCCACGCGGCGACGGTGGCGTCCACGCCATGGATGCCGGGGCCGCCGACGGCGCGCATCGGCAGATAGGCATGGAAGCGCTTCTGCAGCTCGGCCGAGCCGAAATACATCACCCCGCAGCGCAGGCCGGGGATGTTGAACCCCTTGGTCGCCGAGGTGATGGTGATGGTGCGCGCCGCGATCTCCGGGCTCAGCGAGGCGATCGGGATGTGCCTGGTGCCGGGGTAGACGAGGTCACAATGGATCTCGTCGGAGAGGATGATGAGGTCCCGCTCGCAGGCGACGCGGCCGAAATCGCGCAGTTCCTCCTCGGTGAACACGCGCCCGGTCGGGTTCTGCGGGTTGCACAGCAGGATGATGCGGGTGGTGTCGTCGATCAGCGCATCGAGGCTTTCGGGCGCATGGCTCCATCCCTCGGCACCGGAGTTCAGCCGATGCACCACCATCCGGCGGCCCGTGCTGTGGATCGCGTCATGGAAGGGCGGGTAGGCTGGCAGTTGCAGCACCACGCCGTCGCCGGGCTGGGAGAAGGCGAGGATGGTGGAAAAGGTGCTCTGCACCAGGTTGGCGACCGGCAGCACCAGCGCGGGGTCGATCTCCCAATCGAACCGCGTCTTCATCCGCTTGGCAAAAGCCTGAACGAGCGTGCCGTCGCCATGGTTGCCGCCGCGATCGGGGTAGCCATAGTCCTGGTCGGCGCCCAGGCGCTCCATGGCGCGCTGGATCGGCCGGGCCACCGCGAAATCCATCTCGGCGACGAAGGCAGGGAGCACGTCCGCACCGTAGCGCTGCCATTTTGAGTTCTGCCGGTTCCGCAGCACATCGATGGAAAGGTCAAAACTATTGGCGCTCATGGTCGATCGGTATCCCTGTTGACTCCGCCCTTCGGCGGGGGGTTCACTCTCTCAATAAGACATAACGGCCCAATCGCCCCGCGCCAATCATGGAGGCTGCCATGCGATCATCGATCTCAAGCCAGCCCGCCATCGGCGTGATCGCTCGGAAGGGCTGAGACTTGCGCATTTTTGCCGCCAGCCTGGGCACCGAGACCAACACCTTTGCGCCGATCCCGACCGACCGGAGCGCCTTCGGCCACAGCTACTACCCGCCGGGCACCCATCCGGCGACACCGACCCTGTGCAGCGCCCCGATCATCGCTGCCCGGGAAGCGGCTTCGGCTGGTGGGCATACGCTGATCGAGGGCACCGCGACCTGGGCGGAACCCGCGGGGCTCACCGGGCAGGCCACCTATGAGGGGTTGCGCGACGAAATCCTCGGGCAACTCCGCGCGGCGATGCCGGTCGACGTTGTGCTGTTCGGCCTGCACGGCGCCATGGTCGCCCATGGGTATGACGATTGCGAAGGCGACCTCATCGCCCGCGCCCGCGAGATCGCGCCCGATGCGGTGATCGGCGCCGAGCTTGATCTGCACGCTCATTTGTCGGACCTCATGGTGGCGAAGGCCGATCTCATCATCGCCTTCAAGGAATTCCCCCATACCGACTTTCTCGCCCGCGCCCGCGAACTCACCGCGCTTTGTATCGCCACCGCCGAGCGGCGCATCCGCCCCGTCGCCGGGCTGTTCGATTGCCGCATGATCGCCGGCTACATGACCAGCCGCGAACCCGGCCGCTCCTTCGTCGACCGGCTGCAGGCGATGGAGGGCAAGGACGGCATCCTCTCCATCACCGTCATCCACGGCTTCCAGGCCGCTGACGTGTATGACGTCGGCACCAAGGTGCTGGTCTATGCCGACGGCGACGCCGCCAAAGCTGAGCAACTTGCGGAGCGCCTTGGCCGGGAGTTGATCGGCTGGGGGGATGCTGGAGTACCGGTTCATCTCAAAACCGCCGAAGCGGTGCAAGCGGCGATCGCCAATCCCAGGGGGCCTGTCGTGCTGGCCGATCGCTGGGACAACCCCGGCGGCGGGGTGGCGGGGGATAGCACGTTCCTGATCGCCGAGTTGCTGAAATACCCTGATGTGCCATCGGCGGTCGGCGCGTTGTGGGATGCTCAGGCGGCGGCGTTTTGCATCGCGGCGGGGCCTGGGGCCGTGATGCCGTTGCGGTTTGGCGGCAAGGCGGCTTCCACCTCGGGCGATCCGATCGACGCGGTGGTCACCGTGCTCGCCACCACGGACGATCTGGTGATCCCGTTCGAGCAATCGAGCGTCTCGCTCGGCGCGGCGGCGGCGATCCGTATCGGCAAGCTTGACGTGGTGCTGGCGAGCGGGCGGGCGCAGACGTTCAATCCGGCCGTGTTCACCAACCTCGGCATCGATCTCGCGGCCAAGCAGGTGGTGGTGGTGAAGTCCTCCAACCATTTCTATGCGGCTTTCGCGCCGATCGCGGCGGAGGTGATCTACGTCGATTGCGGCGGGCCTTATCCGCCCGATCCGGCGCGGATCGCCTACACGAAAATCCGTCGGCCAATCGCGCCGCTCGACCCCAACCCCTGGACCGCGTGAGGCCACCATGAGCGACGTGATCATCGGCAAAGGCAAGCATCGCTACAGCTTCCGGCGCGACTGGGCGAAATTGCCGCGCGGCTGGAGTTTCGGCTCCGATGGCAACGGCCCCCGCCCGCCGCAAACCGCCGTGCAGGGGGCGGTGGCGGGCAATGGCGACGTGTTTGTCCTCGCGCGGGCCGAGCATCCGGTGACGGTGTTCGATGGCGAGGGGAATTTCATTACCTCCTGGGGCGAGGGTCGCTTCTCTCCCTTCGTGCATGGCCTCACCATCGCGCCGGACGGCAAGATCTGGATCACCGATTCCGGGACCCATATGCTGAGCGAGCATCTGCCCGATGGGACCTTGCTGCGCACGCTGGGGACCGCGGATTTTCCGGCGCCGACGTTCTGGGGCAATCCGTTCAATATGCCGACCGGGCTGGCCTTCGCGCGCAATGGGGATTTGTTCGTCTCCGACGGCTACGGCAACCGGCGGGTGCATTGTTTCGCGCCCGACCTCACGCGCCAATACTCCTGGGGCGAGCCAGGCAGCGGGCCGGGGCAGTTTGCGATCGTTCATTACGTCGAGATCGATACCAAGGATCGGGTCTACATCGCGGATCGCGAATATGACCGCATCCAGGTGTTCGAGCGGGATGGGAGCCATATCGCTGACTGGACCGGGTTCGATCAGCCGAGCGATCTGGCGTTCGGCAAGCGCTCCATCGTGGTCGGCGGGCGGGATGGGTTGTCGATCTGGTCGCTCGACCGCAAACTGCTGATCCGCTGGGGGCGGGACGTCGGCGGCCCGGACTCGCTCAACATCCATGGCGTGTGGCTGGATGCTGATGAGAACATCTATCTCGCCCATTTCGACCGGACCGTTTCCAAACTCACCCGGCTTTCCTGAGGACACTCCATGATCGGCGCCGACATAAGCTCCCTCGATACGCCCCGCCTGCTCGTCGATCTCGACGTGATGGAGCGCAACATCGCCCGCGTTGCCGCCGAGTGCGGGCGGCATGGGGTGGGGTGGCGGCCGCATACCAAGGGGATCAAGCTGCCGGCGATCGCGCATAAGTTGATCCGCGCCGGCGCCATCGGGGTGACCTGCGCCAAGCTGGGCGAGGCCGAGGTGATGGCGGCGGCGGGGGTGCAGTCCATCCTGATTGCCAACCAGGTGGTCGGCGCCGAGAAGATCGCCCGGCTGGTGCATTTGCAGCGGCACGCCGAGGTGATCGCCTGTGTCGACAGTCCGGCCAATGTCGCGGCGATCGCGGCGGCGGCGCAGGCGGCCGGGGTGGAGCAGCCGCTGCTGATCGAGGTCGATACCGGGATGGCGCGCTGCGGGGTGCAGCCAGGGGCCGAGACAGTCGAGCTTGCCAGGCTGGTGGCGGCAACCCCCGGGCTGCGCCTGCGGGGCGTGATGGGCTGGGAAGGCCACGCCGCCGGCATGCCGCCGGGCGAGCAGAAGCGCGCCGCCATCACCACCGCGGTCGGGCTGCTCACCTCAAGCGCCGATGCCTGCCGCGCCGCCGGGCTGCCGATCGAGATCGTCAGTTGCGGCGGCACCGGCACGTTCATGACCACGGCCGGCCTGCCTGGCGTGACCGAAATCCAGGCCGGTGGCGCCATTTTTCACGACCTCACCTACGCCTCCTGGGGCCTGGAGCACGAATTTGCCGCCACCGTGCTGGCCACCGTGATCAGCCGGCCCACCGGCACCCGCGTGGTGGTGGATTGCGGCAAGAAGACCTTCTCGTCGGACGCCACCGCGCCGCGCCCGCTCGACTACCCCGATGCGACGTCGCTGCGCCTCTCCGCCGAACATGGGCAGTTCGACCTTGGGACAGCATCCGATACCCCGGCGGTGGGCGATCGCATCCGCATCGTGATCGGCTACGGCGATACCACGGTGCATCTGCATGAGACGCTGGTCGGCACGCGCACGGGCAATGTCGAGGTGGTTTGGCCGCTATTGGGGCGGGGGAAGTTGAGCTGAGGACGGAAGCGCTTCTTTTTTGAAAAAAAGAAGCAAAAAACTTTTATCCCTCTAGTGTGTACCGCTCCAACCTATCCGCGGGGTGTACGCCAACGGCATGGATGGAATGAAAAGTTTTTTTGGTTCTTTTTGTTCACAAAAAGAACAGTCTTACTGACCTATTTTTTGACACGCGTGTCGAAGCCCCGCTGATCGCCGTTGGCGATCCAGGATTTCAGGCGACAGGATGTGCGGATTGGGGCAGGGGGCGCGCGGACGTGCTCGGCGCGGCGCGGGGCGTCGCAGGGCGCGGGCGCACGATGGGCGCGGATGCGCGGCGGGACCGGCCAGATGCCAGCGCGCCAGGGGGCGGGGACGGCGATCCATTCCTCGCAGGCCACGGAGTCCTCGGGGGCGGGCGGGGTGATGATGCAGCCGTGCAGGGCGCGGTGATCATGGCGGTTGCGCAGGCCCGCGGCGGGTCCGAACAGGGCGGCCAGCAGCGCGCGCAGAATCCCGCCGAGGGCGGCGATGACCTCGCTGGTGGATTGCTGGGCGGTTGCGGACGCGGCTCGCATGGGGGTTCGTCAGTCCTTGTTGTGGAAAAGTCGTTATAGATAACTTTTTTACGGCATGCAAGCAAAAAAGCCTTGGTCGGTTGATTTTTTTCGTTCGCGTTCGCTGGCCTTCCCTGGCGGCGGGGCTTGTGCGACTGGGGATGTGAGCCTTTAGGGAAGGGAAGGTTGTTCTTTTTGTGAACAAAAAGAACCAAAAAACATTCTGGTCCATCCATGCCGTTGGCGTACACCCCGCGGATAGGTGGGAGCGGCACGCACCAACGGAATAGAATTTTTTTGCTTCTTTTTTTCAAAAAAGAAGCGCTTCCTTCACTTGCCTTCGAGGCTCTTCCCTCCGGCGCTGGTTTCCCCCTAGTCTGACGGCCACAGTTCAGCGCGGGAAAGAACAGCACATGTCCGTCAATCCCTATGCCAATCTCGGCGTTCGTCCGTTCATCAATTGCTGCTCGGTGCGCACGGTGCATGGCGGCAGTCTCATGCTGCCGGAGGTGCGGGACGCGGTGGCGGCGGCGTCGCGGATGTTCGTCAATCTCGATGAGTTGATGGAGGCGGCCTCGGCGCGGATTGCCGAGTTGACGGGCGCGGAATGGGGCATCGTGACCTGCGGCAGCGCGGCGGCGGTGGCGCTGGGAACGGCGGCCTGCGTGGCCGGGAATGATCCGGTGAAGATGCTGAAGCTGCCGTTCACCGAGGGCATTGCGAACCGGGTGATCATGCCGAAGAACCAGCGCTTCGCATATGACCAGGCGATCCGCATGATCGGGACGCATATCGTCGAGGTGGAGACGCGGGCCGAGCTGGACGAGGCGTTGAAAGAGCCGGTGGCGATGGTGTGCCTGCTCGGCACGCATGAGCATCTCTCGGCGTTGCGCATGGAGGAGATTGTTTCGGTGGTGAAGCCGCTGGGCATTCCGATCCTGGTCGATGCGGCGTCCGAGCATCTGGAGAACCCGTCGCCCTGGCTGGTGCGCGGGGCGGACCTGGTGGTGTATTCCGGGGGCAAGTTTCTGCGCGGGCCGCAGACCTCGGGGCTGTTGCTGGGGCGCAAGGACCTGGTGAAGGCGGCCTGGCGCAACGCCTCGCCGCACCAGGCGCTGGGGCGGCCGATGAAGGTTTCCAAGGAAGACGTGATCGGGCTGCTGACGGCGGTGGAATACTGGATGGAGAACCGCGACGTGGCGGCCGAGGAGGCGAAGTGGCGCGGCGATCTGGCGACGATCGCCGTGGCGCTGCAAGGCATGACCGATGTGGTGTGCACGGTGCGCGAGCCGGTTGGGGTGGTTCGGGTGCCGGGCCTGCACATCCGTTTCGACGCGGCGGCGCGGGGG
>CAIYPH010000184.1 GCA_903928045.1 uncultured Rhodospirillales bacterium | reverse complement strand
TCGACGCCATCACGGCGCTGCGTCCGTTGCCGGCGGTACGATGTTAAGGGACGGTGGCATGACCGGTCGGGCGGGCCACCGACAGGAGAGGTGCGTCCCGATGTCGGCCGGGAGTGCGGGATTCGCGTCGAAATGGCGAAATCATGATCCCGCGCCGCCGCACGCTCACAGGAGCCCTCACCATGCTCACCACCGGATGGGCGCAAGCCACGCCCGAAACCACCGGCTTCGCGCCCGACCTCGCCGCCCGGCTCGATGCCGCGGTCGCCGCCGGCAGACTGCCCGGCCTGCACGCCGTCATCCTCGCCCGCCACGGCGCCATGGTGATGGAGCGCTACTACTCCGGCGTCGATGAAGCCTGGGGCCGCCCCCTCGGCACCGTCACCTTCGACGCGCAAACCAGGCACGACCTCCGCTCCGTCTCCAAATCCATCGTCGGCCTGCTCTACGGCATCGCCCTCGAAGCCGGCCAAGTCCCGCCGCCCGCGGCGCCCCTGCTCGACAGCTTCCCCGATCTCGCCGACCTCGCCGCCGACCCCGCCCGCCAGGCGCTGACCGTCGGCCACGCGCTGACCATGACGCTCGGCCTCCAATGGAACGAGAACCTCCCCTACTCCGACCCCAACAACAGCGAAATCGCCATGGAGCGCGCGCCCGATCGCTACCGCTACATCCTCTCCCAACCCGTAGTCACTCCTCCGGGCCAGCGCTGGACCTACAGCGGCGGCAACACCGCGCTCCTCGGTCACCTCATCTCCCGCGGCACCGGAATGCCCCTGCACGATTTCGCCCGCCAAGCCCTCTTCGCCCCCCTCGGCATCACCGACAGCGAATGGGTGCTCTCCTTCAACGGCGAAGCCTCTGCCGCCTCCGGCCTGCGCCTGCGCCCGGCCGACCTCACCCGCATCGGCCAATGCGTGCTCGATGGCGGTCGCGCCGACGGCAAACAACTCGTCCCCGCCGCCTGGCTCACCGAAGCCCTGAGCCGCAAATCCTCCGTCGACGCCGAGATCGACTACGGCTTCCAATGGTATCGCTACAACGGCTCCGCCGGCGGCTCGCCCTGGTACGGCGCCTTCGGCAATGGCGGCCAGCGCCTCTTCGTCATGCCCCGCCCCGGCATCGTGTTGGCGATCCTCTGCGGCAACTACAACCGCCCCGACCAGGGCGTCGTGCCGCGCACCGTCCTGCGCGACTACGTGATCGCCTCAATCCTGCGCTGAGTGCGCGTCAGGATCACGCCCGCCCGGGGGCACGGCGCAAGAAAAGCAAGCGCTCCTTTTTTGAAAAAAAGAGCAAAAAACTTTTATCCATTTGCCGGGTGCCGCTCCCGACCATCCCGGGACACCAGCCAACCCAGCAATGGACCAGAAAGTTCTTTTGGTTCTTTTTGTTCAGAAAAAGAACACCCTTACTCCGACCAAACCGCCGTTGACGCCCCCGGCCACGCACTCCTAGCCTGCCGATAGACTTTCGGAGGCCCCCATGCGCATCACCCGACGTTCCGCCCTCGCCGGCGCCGCTGCCCTCGCCGCCCCAAGCATCGCCGCCGCCCAAGGCAGCCGCACCCTCAAATTCATCCCCCACGCCGACCTCACCGTCGTCGACCCCTCCTGGACCACCGCCTACATCACCCGCAACCACGCGATGATGGTCTACGACACGCTCTGGGGCACCGACAGCGCCAACACCGTCTCCCCCCAGATGCTCGAAGGCCACGTTGTCGAGGATGACGGCAAAACCTGGAAGCTCACGCTCCGCGACGGCCTCAAATTCCACGACGGCGCGCCAGTCCTCGCGCGCGATTGCGTCGCCTCCATCAAGCGCTGGACGCTGCGTGACAACTACGGCAAGTCGATCGCCGCCATCACCGACGAGATGACCGCGCCGGACGACAAAACCATCCGCATCCGCCTCAAGCGCCCCTTCCCCCTCCTCGCCGCCGCCATCGGCAAGGTCGGCTCCTCCGTCTGCGCCATCATGCCCGAGCGCCTGGCCGCCGGTGACCCCACCAAGCCTATCCAGGAAGTCGTCGGCTCCGGCCCCTACACATTCGTCGCCGCCGAGCGCAACACCGGCGCCCGCGTCGTCTACGCCCGCAACCAGGCCTATCTCCCCCGCGCCAACGGCACCTCCTCCTTCACCGCAGGCCCCAAAATCGTCAACTTCGACCGCGTCGAATGGCACATCATCCCGGATGCGGCGACCGCTTCCGCCGCGCTGCAGTCCGGCGAGATCGACTGGTATGAACAGCCGCCGCCGGAGCTGCAGGTGCTGCTCAGGCGCGGCCGCACCATCAAGGTGGAACCGATCGACCGGCTGCAGAACCCGGCGGTG
>CAIYPH010000183.1 GCA_903928045.1 uncultured Rhodospirillales bacterium | reverse complement strand
CAAACCAGCAGCGCTCGATCGGCCAATTTCAACAGAGATCGGGACATCCCCGGTACGGGCGAAGCCAACGGATAAAAGTTTTTTGGTTCTTTTTTCCAAAAAAGAACCGCTTCCTTCCCTCCCCCCATCACCCCAGGCAACGCCCCCTTGCGCCGGCGCGCCGCCGGGTGAAACCTGCGGGCTCGACGTTCAGGACCAAACATGACCGAGACCCTTCGCGGCGCCGACATCGTCGCGCGCACCCTTGAGCTGGCCGGCGCCACCACGATCTTCACGCTCTCCGGCAACCACATCATGTCGCTGTTCGATGCGGCGATCGGCACCTCGCTCGAGCTGATCCATGTCCGCCAGGAGGCCGCCGCCGTCCACATGGCCGATGCCTGGGGCCGCCTCACCGGCAAGCCGGGTGTGGCGATGGTCACCGGCGGGCCCGGCCAGGCCAACGCCGTGCCCGCCCTCTTCACCGCCCTCTCGCAGGACAGCCCGCTCGTCCTGCTCGCCGGCAGCCACGCCACCTGGGAACACGGCCGCGGCGGCTTCCAGGAGCTCGACCAGGCGGCGCTGGCCGCCCCCGTCGCCAAGGCGTCCTGGACCGCGACCTCCGCCGCCGGGATCGGCATGGAGCTGGCCCGCGCCTTCCGCACCGCCGTTTCCGGCCGCCCCGGCCCGGTCCACCTCAGCCTGCCCTCCGATCTGCTGGACCAGGAAGTCCCCACCGACGCCATCGCCTGGCCAACACCCGCCGACTTCGCCGCCGAGACCCTGGCCCTGCCGCAACCCGCGGCAGCCGCGGCCCTCGCGCTGATCGCCAAGGCCGCCCGCCCGCTGCTGATCGCCGGCCCCCAGCTCGCCACCCGCCCCGGCCGCGCCCTGCTGGCGCGCATCGAGGCGGCGCTCAACCTGCCCACCTGCATCATGGAAAGCCCGCGCACCACCAATGACGCCACCTGGGGCGCCCTGGCCGACACCATCAAGCAGGCCGACCTCGTGGTCCTCCTCGGCAAGAAGCTCGATTTCACCCTGAAATTTGGCGCCCCGCCCACCTTCGATGCCGCCTCGGCCGTGCTGATGATCGAGCCCGACGCCGAAACCCTCACCCGCGGCGCCCGCGAACTCGGCCCCCGCCTCGCCCTCGGCCTGCTCGCCGGCTCCCATGCCGCCGGCGAAGCCCTGCTCGCCGCGGCCGGCCCCGAGGTCGGCGATGCCGCCTGGCTCGCCGCCGCACGGCGCCTGCTGTACGATCGCCCCGCCGCCTGGGCCGGTCTGCGCTCCAAAACCCCGGGCAAGCTGCACGGGCTCGAGGTCGCCCGCGGCCTCAAGCCCTTCGTCGACGCCGACCCCGACACCATCCTGATCTGCGACGGCGGCGAATACGCGCAATGGGCGCAAAGCCTGCTGCGCTGCGAACGCCGCCTGGTCAACGGCGTCGCCGGCGCCATCGGCGTCTCGCTGCCCTTCGCCCTCGCCTCCCGCAAGCTCGAACGCGGCGCCCCGGTCATCGCCGTGCTCGGCGACGGCACCTTCGGCTTCCACATGGCCGAGTTCGAAACCGCGGTGCGCTGCAACCTCCCCTTCGTCGCCGTCGTCGGCACCGACGCGCGCTGGAACGCCGAGCACAACATCCAGATCCGCGACTACGGCGCCCAGCGCGCCTATGGCTGCGAGCTCAACGACACCCGCTACGATCTCGTCGTCACCGCGCTCGGCGGCCATGGCGAGCTGGTCGAACGGGTGGAGGACCTGGCGCCGGCGCTCGAACGCGCGATCGCCAGCGGCAAGCCGGCCTGCGTCAATGTGATGATCGAAAGCCACGCGGCGCCAACGGTGCGGGCGCGCGATCTCGCGCCCTGAGTGACCGGCGGTAGGAAAGGGAAGGAAGCGCTTCTTTTTTGAAAAAAAGAAGCAAAAAACTTTTGATGACTTCGTTGCCGTTGGCGTGCCTCCCGGGATGGTGGGAGCGGCACATGCCAAACGGATAAAAGTTTTTTGCTCCTTTTTTTCCAAAAAAGGAGTGCTTCCTTCCACTTGCCTTGCCTTCTCTTCGTTTTTCGGGTTCTCAAGCGGACTGTGTAACAAAAAAACACCCCTCCCGCTTCTACGCCCACGCTCCTCACCACCCTGGAAAGCCCCGAATATCGATGCCATGATCGGGCCTGGGCATCGGCGACTTGGAGGCGTTCATGCAGGGAATCACGGTCGACGGCGGCAACATGGCAGACATCACGGAATGGCAGGCGCGCTGCGACATCGCCGCCGCGTTCCGCCTCTCCTACCGCATGGGTTACAATGTCGGGCTCGGCAATCATTTCAGCCTGATGCTGCCGGGCTATGACGATCGCTTCCTGGTCAATGCCCGCGGGCTGCTGTTCCAGGAAATCACCGCCAGCAACCTGGTGCTGGTCCATTTCGACGGCACCGTGCTGTCGGGCGACCGGCCGGTGCGCAAAGTGGCCTGGAACATCCACGCCCCCATCCATCGCGGCAACGCCGCCGCCCGCTGCGCCATCCACCTGCACCCCCCCGCCATCACCGCCCTCTCCCTCATCGAGGACGGAAGGCTGGCCCTCGCCCACCACAACAACCTCATCGTCAATGACCGCGTGGTCTATGACGACGCGATGACCGGCCCCGCGGTGAACGACGAGGCCGAAGGCGATCGCCTCGCCGAGGTGCTCGGCGACAAAACCATCATGGTGATGGCCAATCACGGCGTGCTGGTGGTCGGCCCCACCGTGGAAGACGCCTTCCACGAACTCGCCGTCGTCGAAGGCACCTGCGAGAACCAGCTCAAGGCGATGTCCACCGGGCGCAAACTGCGCGAGCAGCCCGCCCATCTGCGCTGGAACATGACGGGCCGCTGGGGCGATGCGCTCGATTCACGCCTCTACCTCGACGCCTGGCGGCGCATTCTCGATAAGGAAGAGCCGGATTACGCGTCCTGAGGAAGGGGTTAAGGGGAAGGGTGTTCTTTTTGTGAACAAAAAGAACCAAAATGACTTTTTGATCCGTTCCATGCCGTTGGCGTACACCACGCGGATGGCTGGGAGCGGTACTCGGCAAAGCGGATAAAAGTTTTGGCTCTATTCTCGTATTCTATGCGTAGGTCTGAATTGCGGCGTTGAGACATGCTCTTGGTGTTGGGTTGAGGCGGATGGTGGCGAGGTGGAACCACTTCAGGTAGCTGTCGAGGT
>CAIYPH010000182.1 GCA_903928045.1 uncultured Rhodospirillales bacterium | reverse complement strand
TGTCGCCGCCGCTGGCGAAGAACAGGCCGCCGCCGCTGCCGCCATGCACTGTCAACGCCCCCGCGCCGCCGACGACGGTGGAGACCGCCCCGGTGTTGCGGAAAACGAGCGCGCCGCTGCCGGCGAACAGCAGCACCCCCGGGCCGGCCGCCGTCACCGTCGCGGCGCCGGCGCCGGCGACGATGGTGTCCGCCCCCTGGGAGGCGACAATTTCGTCGCCGCCGGAGAGCCAGACCATGCTGTGCGCGTTACCGGTGATGATGTCCCCGCCGCCTTGGCCCGCCACCAGCGTGACGTCGCCGCCCGCGCCGCCATCCATGGTGGTGGCGCCGCTGGAGGCGAAGGCGATGCCGCTGGCGCGGCCGGTGAAGGCGAGCACATCCCCTGCCCCGCCGCCGACCATGGTGCCGGTGGCGGCCAGCGTGATGCGGTTATTGCCCGCGGTGCCGCCGAGGAACTCCCCGCCATTGGCCACCACGGTCACGCTGCCGGCGCCGCCAGAGACGATGCCGCCGGCATGCGGCAGGCCGACTTGGGTGTAGTCGTAATAGAGGATGCGGGTGTCTGCGCCGCCGCCGAGCACCAGGTCATTCGCGTTGGTGGCATAGACGACGAGGCTGCCGTTGGTGGTGACGATGACATTGCCCGTGCTGGTGCCGGCACCGGCGACCGTCGCCGGGGCGCTGCCGGCGAACAAAGTCGTCACCCCCTCGGCGGCGGTGAGGTTGATACTGCCGGAGAAGCCGCTCAGGATCGCGTTGCCGTGGCTGACGACCGAGGCGTTGCCGCTGCCGCCCATCACCGTATCGGCGGCCGCGGTGGCGTGCGAAATGATCAGGTCATTCCCGGCGCCGAGCAGGATCAGCTTGCCGCCGGCGTTGCCGTCCACGGTGGCGTTGCCGAAGGCGAAGATGGTGTCGGCGCCATTGCCGAGCAGGAAGGTCTGGTCGCCCGCGCCGCCGAGCTGCTCGTAGCGGTTATTGCCGCCGCCCGCGATCACCGTGCCGGCGCCGGTGCCGGAGAGGAAGGTGAGGTCCTCGGTGCCGGAAATCACCAGGCCGCCATCGCTGGCGCCGCCATGCAGCGTGACCGCGCCGGTTTCGCCGAGGGCGCCGGCGATAACCGGCGTATGGGCGAATGCGAGGCTGCGGCCGACCGACGTATAGGCCCGCGTGGCCTGCGGTATGATGGTGCCGTCGGCGGCGATCTCATAGATGAAGCCGATTTGGCTGCCGCCGCTGCCATCAGGGGTGACGATCGCTGCGAGATCGGCGGCGCCGATGGTGTCGGCATCGAGGAAAGTCGCCGTGCCGCCGCCGGCGAGCGGGAGATCGAAGTGCTGGGTGCCGCCAGTGACGGTGACAACGCCAGGGAACGCCTGGATATCCGGCAGGTCGATCAATGCCGAGGGCGAAACCGCCAGCAGCCCGTTGGCCGGCATGGTGGTGCCGTGGACGCGCAGCATTGCGTTCTGGGCGGCGAAGGTGATGGTGCCGGTGCCGGCCGAGGTCGCGGTGGCGAGGTCAAGCGTGCCGGTGATTTTGGTGCCGGAGGTGTAGGTGTTGGCGCCATTCAGTACTGCGGTGCCGCCGGGGGCGGGGAGTGTGGGCGACGGGGCGACGAAAAGGTCACGGAAGCCGAGGTCCCAGTAGGCATTAACGTAGAACTCGGTGACCACCCCGCCGCTGAAGTAGCCGCTGGAATCGCCGCCGCTATAGGTTGGCACCACCCCGGCCGGTTCGCCCGGCACAATCGTGTCAGCGATCGCGCCGTCGATTTCGATAGTTTGGCCAGCGGGGGGCGCGAGGGTGAAGGCCTGGTTACCGGACAGGAACATAGTGGCGCCAAGCGCCTGGCCGTTGCCCGCCCCCGCGCCGCCGAGCCCGCC
>CAIYPH010000181.1 GCA_903928045.1 uncultured Rhodospirillales bacterium | reverse complement strand
GCAGCCGACCACCAATCGTCATCGCGAGGTGCAGCCGCGGCGATCCAGAGCAACCGCACAGAAGCCGATACCCTCCCCGGGCAACCGCGCAGCCAACTGATAAAAAGTTTTTTGCTTCTTTTTTTCAAAAAAGAAGCGCTTTCTTTTAACGGCGCCCCCAAATGATCGACGGCAAACGCATCGCCGTCGTGCTCCCCGCCTACAACGCGGCCCGCACCCTCACGCGCACCTACGCCGACATCCCGAAAGACCTGGTCGACGACATCATCCTCACCGATGACGCAAGCACCGACGAGACGGTTGCCCTCGCCCGCCGCCTCGGCATCCACACCATCCGCCACGACCGCAACCGCGGCTACGGCGGCAACCAGAAGACCTGCTACGAAGCCGCCATCGCCAGGGGCGCCGATATCGTGGTGATGCTCCACCCGGACTACCAGTATTCCCCCCGCCTGGTCCCCGCCATGGCCTCGATGATCGCGTCGGGCGAGTTCGATGTCGTGCTTGGCTCCCGCATTCTCGGCGGCGGCGCGCTCAAGGGCGGCATGCCCTGGTGGAAATACCTCGCCAACCGGGTGCTGACCCTCGGGCAGAACCTGCTCGGCGGCCAGAAACTCTCGGAATACCACACCGGCTACCGCGCCTGGAGCCGCTCCGCCCTGCTGCGCCTGCCGCTCATGGCCAACTCCGAAGACTTCGTGTTCGACAACCAGATGCTCGCCCAAGCCATCTATTTCCGCCTCAGGATCGGCGAAATCTCCTGCCCCACCCGCTACTTCCCGGAAGCCTCCTCCATCGGCCTGCGCCGCAGCATCGTCTACGGGTTCGGCGTGCTCGCCAACACCGCCCTCGTCCCCCTCGCCCGCCTCGGCCTCGCCCACCCCGCGATTTTCGCCGACCTCACCGCCGCCCGCCTGCCCGTCCGCACCGCCGAAAGGCGGCCGAGCGTCGTAACCAATTGATTCTTATAACTCTATTCTCTCGTCATTGCGAGCGAAGCGAAGCAATCCAGGGGGCTGCAACCCACGATGGGGCAGACATCTGAAAGGCGATGGTCGTGTTTCGTAAAGGGGGTAAGGCGTTCTTTTTGTGAACAAAAAGAACCCTGACGCGTAGCGCAGCGAAGCGGCGAGGTAAGCGGCAGCGGATCGCCTTCGATCCGCGAAAGCGCTCTCCCTTGCCGTTGGCGTACTCCCCCGACGAGGGGGCCGAGCGGTACGAAAAAGGTATGGACTAGAAAACTATGCTAACTTACAAATTTTTTTAATTGACATTCAGCCTCCCCCGCGCTATAACCGCGCCATGAACAACCCCGCCCTCTCCCCCCTCCTGCGCATCGCCGAAACGGCGCGGCGACTCGGCGCCATCGCGCTGTGGTTCGCCACGCTGTTCGGGCGGATTCTGCCCGGCGCGGCGATGCGGCGCGAGGAGGCCGAGTTCTGGAACTACGTCGAACGCACCATGACGCAGGTTGCCGCCCTGCTGGAGCGCGAGGCCGCCGGCAAAATCGCAACCCCGCCCAAAATGCGCGCGCGCCGCCCCCACCCGGACTCCGCCCGCACCCTCATTGCCGCACGCGCCCCGCGCACGCCCCGCGCCACGGCGCCGGACACGCCGCCCCCGCGCGCCCTCACCGCTTCGCGCGCCCTCCGATCCCCCGAACTCAACCCGCCTCCACCCGGCGAAGCCCGAAAATTTCAAAAATCGCGTCTCGCCATCCCAGGAGATGCACGCCCTAATTGTTCCGTTTTACCAATAACTTCATGCAACCTTTTGCCCTTAAACGAATAAAAGTTTTTTGCTTCTTTTTTTCAAAAAAGAAGCGCTTCCTTCCTATCGCTTTCGCGGCCCTATACCTCGCCAACCTAACCCACCACACCCCCTGGCGAGACGAATTGCTGGCCTGGATGATCGCCCGCACCGCCAATACTCCGCTTGACCTGTTCCGCGCGCTGCACGTCGACGGTCACCCCGGCCTGTGGCACGCGCTGCTGATGCCGGTGACACGCTTTACCGCCGATCCGCTGGCGATGAAGGCGGTGCATGGCGCCATCGGCCTGGCGCTGATCGGGCGGGGATGTCCCGCCCGATGTTGAAATAGGTTGGTCGGCGTTGCCCGCCTTGAGCCGTTAGGCTCGGGGTGTCGAATCCTCAAAGGAGAGCAACGCCATGAAGAGAATTACCACACCCGCGCCGCAGGCCGCCACGGCTCT
>CAIYPH010000180.1 GCA_903928045.1 uncultured Rhodospirillales bacterium | reverse complement strand
CGCTGCCGCCGTCGGCGATGTCGTCCACCCGGCCCAGCACGCGCCAGCCGGGCGGGAACATCACGGCTTGGCGCCGCCGAGCGCGCAGATCGCCAGCCAGTGCTCGGCGCTGACCGGCATGACCGAGAGGCGGGACTGGCGGATCAGCGGGAGTTCGGCGAATTGCGGGTCGGCCTTCATGGCGGCGAGGGTGACGGGTTTTTTGAGCGGGCGCAGCGCCTTCATGTCGACGCAGACCCATTCGATCTTGTCGCCCGGCTCGGCGGTTGGGTCCCGGTAGGCTTCGCGGGCGACTTCGACGATGCCGACGATCTCCTTGCCGATGTTGGAGTGGTAGAAGAAGGCGCGGTCGCCTTTTTGCATTGCCTTGAGGTTGTTCTTGGCCATGTGGTTGCGCACGCCGGTCCAGGGTTCGACCTTGTTGGCGACCTGTTGGGTCCAGGAGAAGGCGTCGGGTTCGGATTTGACGAGCCAGTATTGCATCGGAGGGGAGGTCCTTGGATTCCGGGCGGCAGGCGTGGGATAAGGTGTGCATTCTTCCCGGACTTGGCGCCGGGCGCAAAGCCTCTGTTTATCGGAACCGCATGGCCCGCTCGCTTCACCGTTTCGCAAATCCCGGCCAGTTTCTGCGGCTCTCCGGGCGGATTCTGCCTTTTCTGGCGGTGGCGGGGGGCGTGTTGACGCTGGTTGGCCTGGGCTGGGGGCTGTTTTTCGCGCCGGCGGATTACCAGCAGGGCGATGCGGTGCGGATCATCTACATCCATGTGCCCGCCGCATGGCTCGCCTCGGGCGGCTATTTCGGGCTGGCGCTGTGCTCGCTGCTCTCCCTGGTGTGGCGGCATCCGCTGGCGGACCTCGCGGCGGTGGAGATCGGGCCGGTGGGGGCCGGTTGCACGGCGCTGTGCCTGGCCACCGGCAGCCTGTGGGGGCGGCCGATGTGGGGGACGTGGTGGGTGTGGGATGCGCGGCTGACCTCGATGCTGGTGCTGCTGTTCCTTTATCTCGGGCATATCGCGCTGGTGCGGGCCTTCGACAGCCCGGAGCGGGGCTATCGGGCCGGGGCGATCCTGGCGCTCATCGGGGTGGTGGATCTGCCGGTGATCAAGTTCTCGGTGGAGTGGTGGAACACGCTGCACCAGCCGGCCAGCATCAAGTTCACCAGCGCGCCGACGGTGTTTTCCGGCATGTTGTGGCCGCTGCTGATCTCGATCCTCGGCTTCTCGCTGGGCTTCGCGGCGATCGTCACTTCGCGCCTGCGCTCGGCGGTGATGGAGCGGCGGACGCGCGGGCTGCTGATGGCGCGGGCGCGGGAGGGGGCATGACGCATCTGCCGTTCATTCTGGCGGCCTATGGGCTGACGGTGGTGACGATCCTGGGTTACGCGATCGCCGCCTGGCGGCGGGCGGGGCAGGCGCGGCGGCGGTTGGCGGCGGTTGATACGCGCGGGCGGGAGGCATGAGCGGCGCGCGCATGAGCCGCAAGCGGCGGCGGCTGATCGTGGTGCTGGCGGGGCTGGCGTGTCTTGGCGCGGCGGTGGCGTTGGTTCTGTCGGCGCTCAATGACAACCTGACGTTCTTTGTGGCCCCCTCCGAGATTGCCACCAAGGCACCGGCGCCGGGCCGCAGTTTCCGCATTGGCGGGCTGGTGGAGGCGGGGAGCGTCGAGCGTGTGCGGGTGGACGGCAAGCCGGCGGCGCGGTTCCGCGTGACGGATGGGCCGGGCTCCGTGTCGGTCACCTATGTCGGCATTCTGCCGGACCTGTTTCGCGAGGGGCAGGGCGTGGTGGCGATGGGCACGCTGCGGCCGGATGGGGTGTTTGCGGCCTCGGAGGTGCTGGCCAAGCACGACGAGACCTATATGCCGAAGGAAGTGGCGGATGCGCTGAAGAAATCGGGGCAGTGGAAGCCCGGGAGCTAGGCGGGGCGCGGACCCGGCCCTAGCGCAGCCCGGGGCAGGCGCGGGCGATTTCGGCCAGCGGCATGTAGCTCAGCAAGGATTTGGCCATGTTGTTGTTGGCGCCGAGCTTGCCGGCCTGGAGCGAGCCTTCCGGCGCGTTCAGACCGCCCATGCAGAATTCGCGATACACGATCGTCGCCAAGTCAGCCGTTGCCGGCATGCGCTGCAATTCGGCGCCCGTCGCCAACAGATCCTCGGCGGCGAGGGTGGCGGGGTGCAAGGCATTGAAAACCAGGACATTATAGTCGACGACCTTGCCCTCCTTGGCGGGCGTGTCGGTCCACATGCCCGGATGCACCGTGGCGACCTGGGCGGAGCGGCTATAAAGCGAACTCGCGGTGCTGACCGGCACATTGTTGGATTGGGCGCCGAAGGCGCTGACCGGCGCGCCGCCCGTGCCGTTTGGCACGCTCGCATCCCCCGCGATCGGCAGGCTCGCGACGGCGATATCGACCGCCGATTGGGCGCCGGGGTCCTCCCAGACGAACGCGAGCAATGCCGGAAACACCATCGCGGGCACGCCGAGCAGCAGCCATTTGGGCGAGGCGAATTTGACCCACCAGCGCTTCCGTCGCGGAAGCGGTCTGCCACGCGGTGGTGCCCGGCGGGCCGAACTCATTGTTGCCATGCTTCATTTTGCGCCAATTATCGCAAAACTGTCAAAGATTATCGTGTCGTTCGCGATTCCACGAGAGTGACCTCGGGATCACCGCACAAATCCACGCCACCCTGCTCCATCTCATCCTGGTCGCCGCCGAAGGCGGTGCGGGCGACGAAGCGGCACTGGCTGGCGCGATCGAAGGCGACGACCAGGCGATGGCCCGGCGGCAGCACCGCCGCGCCCAGCAGGTCATCGCTCGGCGCACCGGCTGGCTCCTCGGGCCGCAGGCGGAGTGCGGTGACGGTCCGCGCCGTCCGGTTGATCAGCATGATGGCGCCGGGCGGCAATGGGGTGGGCGGGGTATCCTCGGTCGTCCAGCCCGGCCGGACGATCAGTGCCGGCATGGCGCAGAGGTCGATGCCCCGCCGCTCCTCGGCGGCGCGGTTGTCATAAACGAGGCGCAGATCCGCCACGCAGCCGCCGCGGTAAACGAGGCCGCCGACGGTGCCGGGCGGGATGGCGCCTGGCGGCGCGAGATCGTCGCCCCATTGATCGGCACTGGCGCTGGAGACGAACACCTGGCGGATCGCCCGCGGCCCGCGGTTATCGAGGCGGATGGCACGCGCCACCGCGAACAGCTCGTTCGCCCGGATCGCGGCCGAGCCGTCGAGCGTCATCGCATGGATATGGCAGAGATCGAGCCCACGGCGCTCCTCGTGGCTGAGATCCTCGTAGATCACCTGCACATCGAACACGCATTCGCGCGTCCGCCCGAGCCGGACCTTGAACGTGTTGCCTGGCCGCAGGATGGCGTCGCCGAGCCGGTCGTCGCCCCATTGCTCGGCCTCGCTGGAGGAGACACGGATCTGGAATATCGGCTGGCGGGTGCGGTTGGTCACCTCGACCTCCCGCATGCCCACCGGTGCGCGCGGCGGGCGCGGCGTCTCGGCGAACGCGGGCAGCGCGAGTGCCGCGGCGGTCAACCCGGCCGCTCCAAGGCGGCGCCATGTGGCGAATGCCATCTGAGTCTTCGTCCAATCACCCTGCCGCGCCCGGGGGCGCGCGCCTGTTCTGTCACACTCTACCTTGCTTCGGGCCGGATGGATGCCAATGTAAGGTGCATGTCCGACCAGTTATTACCCAAGGGGCGCCTTCCCGCACAAAATTCCGTGACACCGTCCGTGGTGGCGCCGAAACCGGCGGCCGCGCAGCCGCCGGCGCCGCGCGGCAAGGAGACCGGCGGCCCCTCCGGCCCCGAGCCGACCCGCTATGGCGATTGGGAGCACAAAGGCCGCTGTATCGATTTCTGATTAGCCCCGCCGCGCCTTCGCCGCGGTCACGGTGTTCTCCAGCAGGCAGGCGATCGTCATCGGCCCCACTCCGCCCGGCACCGGCGTGATGGCACCCGCCACCAGCGCCGCCTCGGCGAAAGCGACATCGCCGACCAGCGAGCCATCGGCGATCCGGTTGATGCCGACATCGATCACCACCGCCCCCGGCGCGATCCAGTCCCCCCGTACCATCTCCGCCCGCCCGACGGCGGCCACCACGATATCGGCGCGGCGGCATTCGGCGGCGAGGTCGCGGGTGCGGGAATGGGCGATGGTGACGGTGGCGTCCGCGTTGGTCAGCAATGCGGCGATCGGCTTGCCGACCAGCACCGAGCGGCCAAGCACGATTGCACGCGCGCCCCGCAGCGTGGTGCCGGCTTCGGCCAGCAGCTTCATCGCGCCCGATGGCGTGCAGGCCACGAGCCCCGGCAGCCCGTTGGCCAGCCGCCCGGCATTGACCGGATGCAGCCCGTCGACGTCCTTCGAGGGCTCGATCGCCTCGATGATCGGCTGGGCGCGCAGCGGGGCGGGCAAAGGCAGCTGCACCAGAATGCCGTCCACCTCCGGGTCCGCATTGAGGCCGCGCACCACCGCCAGCAGCTCCGCCTCGCTGGTGGAGGCCGGCAGGCGGATGGTGCGCCCGGCGATGCCGGCGGCCAGCGCCGCCTTCTCCTTGCTGCGCACATAGACCTGGCTCGCCGGGTCTTCGCCGACGATCACCACGGTGAGGCCCGGGCGATACGGGAGACCCGCCACATCCGCGGCGATGGCGGCGCGCAGGCGGGCGGCGACGGATTTGCCGTCGATAATGGTGGCGCTCACAGGCCTTCCAATCCGGAAACCAGGGTTGCGGGGTCACCCTCGATGCGCAACGTCTTCTCGCGGCTGGTGGCCCCTTGGGCGACGGAGACGAGGGAGGACGCGATGCCGAGCGCGGCGGCGAGTGTTGCACAGGCGGCGCGATTGGCCCGCCCATCCTCGGCCGCCTCGGTGACGCCGATGCGCAGCCGCTCGCCATCCACCGCCGGCGCGCGGCCCTGCAGCCCCGGTCGGCGCGATTTCGGCTGCACCTTCACCGCCACCGACACGCTGTCCTGGCCGATGCGCCAGAATCCACTCATACCCAGAAGCCGCTCATTACAGGATGAGGCCCTGGATCTGCCCGTAGGCGATGGCGAAATACAGCCGGCGCAGAATCTCCTGCGCCACCCAGATGGCGAAAATCAGCACCAGCGGCGAGATATCGATGCCGCCAAGATTGGGCAGCCGGTTGCGGATCGGCCGCATCGCCGGCTCGGTGATGCGATACAGAAAGTCGCCGATCGTCCACACCAGCCGGTTGCGGGTATCGAGCACGCCGAAAGACACGAGCATGCTGAACAGCGCGGACAGGATGACCGCCCATTTGTAGAGG